>JBDHQG010000040.1:0-13800 GCA_039806925.1 Limisphaerales bacterium | reverse complement strand
AGAATCTTCACCTGAAGGACGCGAAGGGAAATCCGCAGATCACCGAGTGCGTGCAAGTGAGCAACGACGACGCCTTCGCCATGGCCCGCCGGCTGGCGAAGGAGGAGGGCATTCTTGCCGGCATCTCGACCGGCGCAAACGTCGTGGCCGCCATCGAAGTGGCCAAGCGCCCGGAGAACAAGGGAAAGACAATTGTGACAATCGCCTGCTCCACCGGCGAGCGTTACCTCAGCACCCCGCTGGCGGCGGAAGCCAAGGCGGAAGTCGGAGGATGAGTCTGCCCATCCGTTGGCAGCAGACATCATGGAGGATCCGGGACTGCAAGGCGGTGGGTCCCGGGCAAAGAGGATTCCATGAGCCAGACCGTTTGGCATTCACGTCAGAGAATTTAGCCGGAACGATGCGGTTGGTTTTCGAACCGGTGACGGAGCCAAGTAGGACATGCTGGAAGCGCTGTCTTGCGGGCGCGGTAAACCGCACTTCGCGATTTTCAACGGCATCGTTGGCTAAAACTGCCCCGGATTGCCGCCGAGATTGGCTGAAGCGCGCCATGATGCCGGCAGGGCGGGATCGGACTGCCTGCTGACCAACTGGAGCGTGTAGCCGGTACCGTCCGCCTGGGTGGGCCACGGCGCGACGTCGTCGTAGGTGATCGCCAGTGCGAGCGTGCCGTCGGGGCGGTAGAGCCGGAGGGTGTCGCCCGAATTGTTCAGCCCGAAATCAAAGCTGCCGGCGACGGGAACGGTGGCGGCGTGATACAAGCGGAACTTGGATCCTTCCTCACAGAGCACAAGCGAGGCGCCGGGTTGGAGGAGTTGATCCGGGAGCGGGAAGGCGTGGGCGTCGTCGTCATCGCGCAGAATCCAGCCGTTGAGGTTCACGGCGTTGGTGCCGGGATTGTGAAGTTCAATCCAGTCGCCGGAATCCGCGGCGTCGGACGGATGGAACTGGATTTCGGAAATGAGCAGTTCGGATGGACCGGCGACGTTGGTGGCGACGGCTTCCATGCGCGCGATGATGGTGCTGGTGCGATCGCGCGGCGCGCGGAAGGTGAACGGATTGCGATTCGTGGTGCCGCCGGGCGTGGTCCACTCCACGAAACGATAGCCGGGATTCGGGAGCGGACGGACGGTGTTCGTGATGTCGCCGAAGTAGATGCCCTGCCAGGGGAGTTGATCAAGCGTGAGCGAATTGAAGGCGATGCGGCCCGCACCGGCGGGCTCCACCTGCAATTCGACGGTGCCGAGTCCGCCGACGAGCAGGAAATGCTGGATGCAATCCTGCCGGAGCTTCGCGGGGCGCCCGCGGCCGAAATCGAGCAGGACGTTGATGTTCGTTTCCCAGGTTTCCGCCGTGAAGGATTGATACTCCGATTTGTGCGGAACGCCGTAGCCACGGTTCGTGAGCGAAGTCCAGTTCCAGCGCTGGAGGTGCGCGCCGATCTCCGGGCGGATGACGGCGGCCATGTCCTGAATCGTTTGTTCGACCCGGTCTTCGCGGAAGGCGGTGTTCAACAAATCAGCGCAGCGCCGGATGAACTGTTCCTTGAACCGGGCGTTTTTCAGGAGGTTTCGGAGGAGGAGGGTCTGCGCGCCACCGTTTGGCCAGCTGCTGCTCGTGCCGGTTCCGGCGGTGTAGAACTTGAACATGTTGTTGTAGTCCGCGTAATCGCGTGCCATCGCCGGCTCGTAGATCGCAGCGGGCCAGAGTCCGAAGCCGTAATCCTGATCGTAAACAATCCAGCGGAAGCGGCCGCGCGGCAGCCGGGGACGCCAGCACTTGATGTTGCCGATGTCGAAGTTTTGGAAATAGATGACCGCGAGGTGGTAGTCGATGAAGTTGTCGATATCGAGGTAGTTCTCGGCGACATGGGCGTAGTTCGTGTCGAGAGCCATGTTCTGGCCGTTGACGTAGGTGCGCATCTGCGAATACACGGTGCCACTGCCGGCGTTGACGGTGCCGTAGCCTTCGATGAGATCGATGCTGCCGGGCGCGAGGTTGTGGTGCGAGATGACGTAATCCTCGGTGGTTTTCTCGCGGAGATTGTACATGCCCCAATACTCGCCGTTCAGGTAAACCACGGCGGGCCGGTACGCCTGCGTGTCGAGCGGCGTGTCGTCCTCGATCAGTCGTTGCATCATCGCGTCGCGCATCATCGTGAAGGTGCCGTTCACGAAGTAGCTGCCGTAGGAAAGCGTGGGGCCGAAGTTCGAGATGGGTGGGCGCGGCGGCGTCTGGTGCGTGCTCTGGTTGTCGTTGCCGGAATTGCGCAGCACGAACGATTCAAATTCATTTACGCCGAGCCCGGGGAAAATCGGGTGGTCGAATTTGCCCGCGCCGTACGAACGACGGGCGAAGAGCGCCAGCGACTTTTGCGGGTAACCGCGCGAGCCCCAGCCGCCGAATATCTTCATGCCGGCGCGCTGGCGGAAGCCGAGCGTGTGGTTCGTTTCGTAGAACTCGATGGCGATCTCGACCTCGCGGTTCATCCACGCGTAGGAGCCGCTGTAGGGATAATTCTGCAACACCTGATTCTGCGCGGAGAGCACGCTTGGCCCCATGCCATAGAGATAACCGTTGCGGAAGGCCATGTTCGTCGGGGAAGTCGCGAGCGAAACGATCGGAAGCGAATGGTTCACGCCCACGAAATACGTCCGCGCTTCCGGCGCGCTGCGATGGCCCTGGGCGTTCAGCGCCAGGACGCGCACGACGGTGGACTTGGTCAGGACGAGGTTGGAGGAAAGGATCGGCGACTGCGGCGTCGGCGCGGAGCCGTCGAGCGTGAAGCGAATGATGTGATTCGATTCAGCACCGGAGATCTGAACGGGGACCGGGCCGTCGAAGAATCCGCCTTCGGGCGAGAACGTGGGCGGGATGAGAACGGGTCCGGCGGTGACGTTTTCGTTTTCCGCGCCGGGCGTGGCGTCGGCCTTGGCGAAGAACTGGAAATCGGCGCTGCCATCCGGGACGCGTCCAATCGATTGATCCGGCGCGAGGCTCGGGAACTGGAAGCGATCCACCAGGCGAAGCGCGGCGTCGCTGAGGGTGAGCGTTTCGCCGGAGGAGCTGAGCCTGAAATTGGTGTGAAGCTGCGCTTCGGCGTTGGTGCGATTGAGGTCGGACGCGAAGACGACGAGGTGTCCCTGCGCCGGGATGAACACGGAAGGGAACCGCCATTTGCCGGCGACGGCTTCGTCATCGCTCAACGCGTAGCCGTTCAAATCGACGGCGTTGTCGTTCGGATTGAAGAGCTCGATCCAGTCGTAGAATCCGCCGCCGAGTTCCGCGAAGGTGCTGACGTTGTCGCTCATCACCTCGTTGATGTAGATCGGCGGGCTGACGGTCCCGGAATCGATCGTGCGCACGCGGCAGAACATCCGGTCACCGGCGAGGGCGAGGCTCACGCGAAAGATTCCCTCGGACACGGCGGTGACGACGGCTTGCGTGGCCAGGGTCCAGTCGCCGTTCGACGCGAAGCTGGTCGCGACTTCGATCGTGAAGTCGCCGGGGTCCGGTTGCGTGCCTTGGAACTGGAACGTGAGGTGCATGCCGGATTCGATGCGGAGCGTAGACACGTCGATCACGGGCAGCGATTGAGCGAATACACGATTGCCTGTGAACTGGCAGATCAGGAGGACTGTGGCGAAGGAGACCAACCGAAGAACGCAGCCAGCGAGGGTTGAAGACAGGGGAATCTTCTGAGGATTCATGCTGCCACCGTAATGATCGGACACAGTCACGGTCAAGCGAACGATCACAGCCAGTGCATGAAAAAAGAGGGCCGGAACACCCGTCCCGAGCCCGTTTGTTTCCGGCCCAAGCCACGCAAGCTTTCTTGTCGTTCCGGTCAAGTCGTCAGTTTTTCCTGCCCACGATGGCGGCGAATCGGCAGATTGTTCGTGTCATGTCGCCGGAGAATCATTGCGCCGAAGTGTTGGCCACGCACACGCCCGCTCTTTTTGAGTCGGCGGTGCGGCGGGCCGCGGAATTGTTGCGCGCGGGCGAGGTGGTGGCGTTGCCAACGGAAACCGTTTACGGCCTCGCCGCGAATGCGCTCGATGCCGCCGCGGTGGCCCGCATCTTCGCCGTGAAAGGCCGGCCGGCGCAGAATCCGGTCATCATTCATGTGAGCGATCTTGCGATGGCGCGGCGGTTCGCCATGACCTGGCCGGATGCGGCGGAGCGGCTGGCGCGGTCGTTCTGGCCGGGGCCGTTGACGCTGGTGCTTCCGCGCACGGGCGAGGTTCCGGACATCGTCACGTCGGGCGGGCCGACCGTGGGCGTGCGCTGGCCGAGCCACCCGTTCATGCAGGCGGTGATTCGCGAGTGCGGCTTTCCGCTCGCCGCGCCGAGCGCGAATCCGTCGAACTTCATTTCGCCGACCAACGCGCAGCATGTGCGGGCGACGTTGGGAGATCGCATCCGCCTGATCGTTGATGGCGGGCAGTCGCAGGTGGGCATCGAATCCACCGTCGTCGATGTGGCGGCGGCCCGGCCGGCGGTGTTGCGGCCGGGAATGATTCACGCGGAATCGCTGGCCGCGGCGCTGGGGGGCGCGGAACTGGGCGAGGCCGGAAAGACCGGTGACGGGACGCTTCGCAGCCCGGGCCAGTTGAAGAAGCATTATTCGCCGAAGGCCCGGCTTGTGGTTCTGTCGTGGAAAGACGACGCCGATCTCGAACGGCAGATGAAATCGTCGGGCGCTGAGGCGAGGCGAACCCAGGTTGTGGTTTATTCACGCATTCCCGGGCTGTCCGGCCTCGGCGGCGTCAGCGTCATCCCACACGATGCCGAGGCATACGCGAGGGCGTTGTACGCGGAACTGCATCGCTGCGACGATGAAGGTGCCGGGTGGATTGTTGTGGAATCGCTGCCCGATGGTCCTGAATGGGCGGCCATCGCGGATCGCCTGCGCCGCGCGGCGAGTTGAATGTCCGTCCCGTTTGGCGCGGGCCGTCGTCCGCCTGAATTTCAGGGAATCGAGCCTTGCTTCGTCGCGATCGGGTTCCTACTCTCCTTATATCGCCTGAACAGATGCCAAAATAGGTTCAATGGCGGCATCTCTTCCGACGTCAGCTTAATCCAGCAATCACTTGAAACGGATGAAACAACGTCGTCTTGCCTACGCCTTCGCTGCGCTCGCGGTTTTCGTTCTGACCTCGCTCGCCGTCGGTGCCGAGAAATCTGCCCCAAAGGAAGTTCCGCCCGCGCCGCCGTTGCCGGCCATCCGCTCGCTGAAGCTGCTGCCGGATGCGCTCACGCTTGCCAGCCTGCGCGATGAACGGCGCGTGCTGGTGCTTGGCGTCATCGAAGGCGACAAGACCATCGACCTGACGGCGGTGGCGAAGTTTTCGTCGGAGGCAGGCTGCGTGGAGATCGGCGCGGATGGTTACATTCGTCCGAAGTCGGGCGGAGCAGGGGAGATCAGCGTGAAGGTCGGCGGGCAGCAGGCGAAGCTGCCAGTGAAGGTGGCGGGCGCCGAGGCGCGCAAGGTGGATTTCGTGCGCGATGTGCAGCCGATTCTCGCGAAGGCGGGTTGCAATCAGGGAACCTGTCACGGTTCGGCCAAGGGGAAGAACGGTTTCAAGCTCTCGTTGCGCGGGTATGATCCGGAGTTCGACTACGCGGCACTCATCACGGATGTCTCGGGACGGCGGTTCAATCGCGTGAACGTGGATGATTCGCTGATGCTGCTCAAGCCGCTGGCCGAGGTGCCGCATGAGGGACGACAGGCGCTGAAGCCCGGTTCGCGCGAGCATCAGATGTTGCGGCAGTGGATTGTCGAGGGGACAAAATTCGACAACATTCACAACCGCGCAAAGTCGATTGAAATTCTCCCGAAGGAAGCGGAGATGGATCTCGCCGGGCGTTCGCAGCAGTTCCTCGTCATCGCGAAGTACGAGGATGGCTCCACGCGCGACGTGACGCGCGAGGCGCACTTCTCCGTGAGCAACACGGAGGTGACGGATGTGACGGGCGGCGGCGTGGTGCGCGGCCTGCGTCGTGGCGAGTCGGCGTTGCTGGTGCGCTACGAAGGCATCTACGGCACGGCGCTGCTCACGGTGATGGGCGACCGCACGGGTTATCAATGGGCCGACGTGCCGGAGAATAATTTCATCGACCAGCATGTGAACGCCAAGCTGCGCAAGATGAAGATTCTCCCGAGCGAACTGACCGGCGATGGCGAGTTCATGCGCCGCGTGTATCTCGACCTGACCGGGTTGCCGCCGAAGGCCGACAAGGTGCGTGCCTTCCTCGACGACAAGACACCGAGCAAAGAGAAGCGCGAAAAGTTGATCGATGAACTGCTCGGCAGCAATGATTACGTCGAGTTCTGGGCGAACAAATGGGCGGACTTGCTCCAGTGCAACTCCGAAAATCTCGGGCAGAAATCCGTCTGGCTCTATCGCAACTGGATTCGCCAGCAGGTTGCCGACAACGTGCCCTACGACAAATTCGTCCGCACGCTCCTTACCGCGAAAGGCAGCAGCTACGAGAATCCGGCCGTGAATTATCTGCGCGTGCTGCGCGAGCCGGGCAAGATGACCGAGGACGTGACGCAGACGTTTCTCGGCGTGCGCTTCAACTGCAACAAGTGCCACGACCATCCGTTCGAGAAGTGGACGCAGAACCAGTATTACGAGATGGGCGCCTACTTCGCACAGGTTGGTTTCAAGCGCGGGCAGGTGTGCAAGGAAGTGATCTTCGCCGAGGCGGGCGGATCGTTTGTGGTGACCTCCGAGGAAATTGTTTATCACAAGTACGACGGCGGCGAGGTGAAGCATCTCAAGACCGACGCCGTGATGGTGCCCAAGGTTCCCGTGGGCGAGGCGAAGTCGATTGCGCCCGGCGCGGATCGTCGCGTGCCGATGGTGGACTGGCTCGTCGCGCCGGAGAATCCGTTCTTCGCGAAGTCGATGGCCAACCGCATCTGGAGCTACTTCCTCGGACGCGGCATCATCGATCCGGTGGACGACATCCGTGCGAGCAATCCGCCGAGCAATCCTGAACTGCTCGACGCATTAACGGCGCAGTTTGTGAAGGACGGCTTCGACCTGCGCAAGCTGATGAAGACGATCTGCCAGTCGCGCACCTACCAGCTCTCCATCGTGAAGAACAAGTGGAACGAGGACGACACGATCAACTTCAGCCACGCGCACCCGCGCCGCCTGAGCGCCGAGCAGATGGTGGACGCGCTCGCGCTCGCCACCGGCACCAAGGCGAAGCTCGCCGGCGTGCCCAGCGGAATGCGCGCCGCGCAGATTCCCGACGGCATGGTCGCGGGCAATGATTTCCTCCAGCTCTTCGGCCGGCCCAAGCGCCAGAGCGCCTGCGAATGCGAACGCTCCAGCAGCCTCACGCTCAGCCACGCGCTCAGCCTCATCAACGGCCCGACCATCTCCGAGGCGATCTCCGCGCCCGACAGCCGCATCGCCAAGCTCGTAAAATCCGAGAAGGACGACCGCAAGCTCGTCGAGGACATCTACCTCTCCTGCCTGAGCCGTCCGCCCACGGAGAAGGAGCTCAAGGCCGTCGAGTTCAAGTCCGGCGCCGACCGCCTCGAAGTCGCGCAAGATCTCGCCTGGGCGCTGCTCAACAGTCCGGCGTTTCTTTTCAACCGGTGACAGAGTAAGGTGCCGACATGCTGAATACCTACAAAGCGAAGCTCAAAGGTGATCACATCGAATGGGCTGAGAACCCGCCGCCCGCATTGAATGGCGGCACGACAGACGTGCTTGTGACAATCATGCCGCCAGGTCAGCCGGCTCATGATGATAATGCTGAGATGCGGCGACAGCGGGTCGCCGCGCTTGAACGGATCGCGGCGCGGGGTGGGATTCAGTCAATACCTGATGCAGTCGCATGGCAGCGGGAAATGCGCGAAGACCGGCCTTTGCCCGGACGGGAGTAACGAATGCTTTTGGACAGTAACATCATCATTTACGGCAGCCAGCCTGAGCATGGCTTTCTCAGATCTCTCCTAAATGCGGACGACTCGGTTGTTTCCGGCATTAGCTACCCCGAAGTGCTCGGCTTTCCTCATCTAACCGAAATGGACAAATCCGATTTCGAGATGTTTTTTGCGACAACTCCAGTTCTGCCCCTGGACTGGCCCGTTTTGAAGCGAAGCGCTGAATTGCGTCAAGCGCGCCGGATGAAGTTGGGTGACGCCCTCATTGCCGCTACCGCATTGCATCACCGGCTTACGCTCGCCACTCGCAACGTCTCCGACTTCTCGTGGATTCCCGGCCTCAATTTGTTCAATCCTTTCGACCGTCCCACCACGGTTTGACAAAACGCATGATGAATCGCTTGCGAAACAGACAAATGCCCCGGTTGAACAGCCCGGCGTTTCTCTTCAACTGCTGACGATCATGAAACTGCTCATTCTCTTCGTCGCCTGGTGCATCCTGGCGGTGTTGTGCTGGCCAGTGGCGTTGCTCGCGGCCTTGTTGCTGCCGGTGGTCTGGGTGCTGTCGATACCGTTCCGGTTTCTTGCCATCGTCGTTCACGCCGTGCTCGCGCTGGTGAAAACGTTGCTGTTTCTGCCGGCGCGAATCCTCGGCTATCGCAGCCACGCTTGAGTGACTTTCCCTTTATGAATTGCCCGCCAAACACGCGAAAGACACGAAAAGCTGAGTTGTTCGCAGCATCTCTTTCGCGTCCTTTCGCGTGTTTAGCGGACGAAACCAGAATCCATCTATGATCAGCATCCCCGGGCAATCAGGCAGCACCTGCGACGGCTTCAGCCGGCGCGAATTCCTTCGCATCGGCGGCATGGGCATGGCCGGCATCAGCCTCGCCGACATCCTGCGCCTCCAGGCCAACGCCTCCGTCGTGCCCGCCGGTGCCGGCGCGGGAGCGAAGGGCGGCTGGGGCAAGGCGAAGAACATCATGTTCGTCTTCCTCCAGGGCGGCCCGAGCCACATCGACATCTGGGATCCAAAACCCGACGCGCCGTCGAACGTCCGCGGCGAGTTCAAGCCCATCAAGTCCAACGTGCCCGGCATCTGGCTCAGCGAAGTCATGCCCCAACTCGCGAAGCAGATGGACAAGGCCACGCTCATCCGTTCGATGAGCTACACGCCCGCCGGCCTCTTCAACCATACCGCCGCCCATTACCAGATGATGACCGGCTACGAGCCCGGTCGCGTTTCGCCCTCCGGCCAGCTTGAGCCGCCCGCGCCGAACGACTTCCCGCACATCGGCGCGCAGATCTCGCGCATCAAGCCGCCGGAGGTTCCGATGCTGCCGTTCGTGCTGCTCCCGCGTCCCACGCAGGAGAGCAACGTCATCGGCAAGGGCAGCACCGCCGGCTTTCTCGGCGCGGCGTTCGACCCGTATTACTTTTATCAGGATCCGAACAAGGAGATTAAGCTCGACGACCTCTCCATGCGGAAGGAAGTGCCGAAGGAACGCCTCGAACGCCGCGCCACGCTGCTCAAGACCGTCGAGAGCCAGATGCCCGACATGGAAAAGGCCGTCGAGAAGTTCGCCCTCGACAAGTATTACGCGAAAGCCTTCGACCTCGTTTCCTCCGGCCGCGCCCGTGATGCGTTCGATCTCACCAAGGAATCCGAGAAGACCCGCGACCGCTACGGCCGCCACACCTTTGGCCAGGGCTTGCTCTTGGGCCGCCGCCTCATCGAGGCCGGCACGCGTTTCGTGCAGGTGAACTGGCCGGCCGTCGCCAACGGCAATCCGACGGTCGATGCCTTCGACACGCACGCCGCGAACTTTGGTCCGCTCCGCAATCTGCATTGTCCGAAGCTCGACAGCGGCCTGAGCGCGCTCCTCGAAGACCTCGACCAACGCGGGCTGCTCAAGGAAACGCTTGTCGTCGCCATCGGCGAGTTCGGACGCTCGCCGCGCCTTGGTGTGAGCACCAGCGGCAACGGCAACGCGCCCGATGGCCGCGATCACTGGCCCTATTGCTACACCGCGATGGTCGCCGGCGCGGGGGTGTCCCGTGGCGCGCTCTACGGCAAGTCCGACGCCACCGCCAGCTCGCCGGCCGAGAAGCCCGTCCATCCCGTGCAGCTTCTCGCCACGATGTATCACGCCCTCGGCATCGACCCACACACGATCGTTTACAACCACCTCAACCAGCCCCGCGAGCTGGTGGACGCGCGGTTCGGCGAGCCGGTGACTGGGTTGTTTGGGTGAGACGAAATGGTTGGTTGTAACCGAATGCCGAGAGTATTTTGCAAGTCTTGTGAGGAATTGCTTTTGCCCGACGCGAGAGCATGTCCGCGCTGTGGTCGGAGTCGGCCAACTAAATTCTCCGTCCCGAAACAGTCTGCTTTGGCTGCGAAAGCCTGCAAACGCACGGTCGATCAATGTGTTGAATGCGGTATCGAACATCTGGCTATCCTCCCCGCAAACTTACTTTCTGAATCGTGCGATGCTGCCCATGCGTTGAACGGAAAACCGATAGCAATTGGGCAATTGCCTTCGTTGCCACTTTCAAGCTGTGACGCAATCAAATGCCAATGTATTTGGACTGCGGCATTACCTGGCGACTTCCATTAGGTTGCCCATATCGCCATGACGTGGTGTGAGATAGATGACGTCCTGGCGGAGGAGTTGTGCTGGGTTGAGCCTATAACAGTTCCCAAGAGTTGGGATAGTTCTACGATAGATGAGTGGATACGCTCAATTGACAGTTCGGAACGACGCACGAGAGGAGAAGTAGATGCCGTTGCGCTTCAGTTTGCTGAAAGCAGGTGCCGTCCAGACATGGGCAAGGTAATCAGGTATTTTTATCGTGCGCGGCTTCTTTACGCTGGCCATGTCACGAACGCGATGAAAGTGCCTTTCAAAGAGAATGGTCAGGTATTGGAGTCGGTTCCGATGATTGATTTGACTGAACGCGAGGTAATCGAGTGGCTCCTTGTTCAAGTTTGGAAGCAAGCCGGACGAGAGCGTTGGATTGAGGATGAAGCTCTGCGCTGGCGTCCACGTTCCCAATCCCGCAAGAAAACATGTTGAACTGTGTCACAACTCAATCCCAACGGAATTCTGTCCCGCAGTCCAGAGTTGGCGGCAGCGGCTATTCGGATTGAGTCCCATCGTTTTTCCATTACTATCTTGACCATGAGCATGTCCATCGAACAACTCGCTGAGGAAGCACTCGCGTTACCCATCGAAGCGCGGGCATTGCTGGCAGATCGTCTGGCCGAGAGCCTAGACCCGTCCGATGACGAACAGTTCCGGAAACTTTGGGCGGCTGAAGCGCTCCGTCGCCGTGACGAAGTGCGCGAAGGCCGAGTGCAGACCATTCCCGGCGACGAAGCCCTTGCCCGCATACGTCAAAAATTCAGCCGATGAGGTGTGAGTTTCACCCGGCAGCGCTCGCGGAGTATGACGAGGCAGCCAGCTTTTATGCGACCCGGCATCCCGGACTGGAACTTCGCTTCATCGAAGCGGTCGAGCAAGCCATCCGGCGCATCCGGGAAACTCCCGAGCGATGGCGCGTGCTGGAAGGAGACGTGCGACGGTGCCTGACACGGGTGTTTCCGTACGCCGTCCTCTACACGATCGAGCCTGACTACATTCTGATTGTCGCCGTGATGCACGGTCATCGAGAGCCGGGTTACTGGCGCGGTAGAACGGAGTAATCAAATCATGAAGGATTGCCGATCTGGTGACGCACGTCCCATCATCACCCAATGAAAGAAAGCCTCCTGCGTTTGTTGGGACACAAAACCTACGTCCCGGCGAATGTGCCGGAACTCCTGCATCACTTGCGCCTGCGCCCGGACCGTCTGCAGGAATTGCAGAAGGTGCTCGGGGTGCGGACGAAGGGGAATCGTTACATCCTGCCAGGCGAGGCGGATTTGATCTCGGGCCGCATTCTCATGAATCGTTCGGGGAAGAGCCGGCTGAACTTTTGATCTTTCCGACTTCGGAGATGTGTTCATAGAGTGCGCCGTGGAATTTTTGGCCTACGTGTTCACAGCGGTTGTGGCGTATTTGTTGGGTTCGCTCCCGACCGGTTATCTCGTGGCGCGCGCGAAGGGCATCGACATCCGGAAGGCTGGCAGCGGGAACATCGGGGCGACGAATGCGTTCCGGGTGCTGGGCAGGCCGGCGGGGATTTTCGTGCTCGCGGTGGATGCGTTGAAGGGATGGATCGCGGTGCGACTGGCCGGGCCGCTGATCCTCGACCAGTTTGTGTCGAACGACGCCCTCGGGAATCAGGCCATCATCGTTGCGCTCGTTGCGTCCATCTTCGCGGTGCTCGGCCACAACTACACCTGCTGGCTCGGCTTCAAGGGCGGCAAGGGCATCGCGACGTCCGCGGGCGTGCTGACGGCGCTGGTGCCGTGGGCGTTGCTGATCATTTTGAGCGTCTGGATCGTTCTCTTTTTCGTCACGCGCTACGTTTCGATTGGTTCCATCGCGGCCTCGGCGACGCTGCCGTTTGCGACGTGGCTGACGACGCAGGACTGGACGCTGACCGCCGTGACGGGCGCGATGGGCGTGCTGGCGATCTACAAGCACAAGGGAAACATCCAGCGGCTGCTGAACGGGACGGAGCCGCGCTTCGGCCAGCGCAAGGTGCAGGAGGCCGCGCAGTGAAGGTGACGGTGCTGGGGGCGGGGGCCTGGGGCACGGCGCTGGCCCTGGTGCTGGAGCGCAGCCTGCATGACGTGACGTTGTGGGGCCACGATGCCGAGCATCTCGCCGAGATGCAGCGTGTCGGCACGAACGAGCGTTATTTGCCAGCCATCAAGCTGCCGTCGGCGTGGAATTATGAGCCGGATCTGGCGCGGGCGATTTCCGGCGCTGAAGCCGTGGTGGTGGCCGTTCCGTCGAAGGCGTTCCGAACGGTGACGGCGGCGCTGAAAGATTTTTCCAGCGTGGTCGTGAGCGTGACGAAGGGGATTGAACACGAGACGGGCCTGACCATGTGCGGCGTGCTGCGGGAGAATGCGCCGGCGGCCCGGCTGGCGGCGCTGTCCGGGCCGACGCTGGCGCTGGAGGTGGCGAAGGGTGTTCCATCCGCCATCGTGGCCGCGAGCGCGGACATGCCGGTTGCCCGGCAGGTGCAGGGGATGTTTCACACCGTGCCGTTCCGCGTGTATGCGAGCGCGGATTTGACGGGCGTGGAGATGGGCGGCGCGCTCAAGAACGTGGTCGCCATCGCGGCCGGCGTGTGTGACGGGTTTGGCTTCGGGGACAATTCCAAGGCGGCGCTGCTGACGCGCGGCATCGGTGAGATTCGCCGTCTCGGCGTGGCGTGCGGCGCGCTGCCGGAGACGTTCGCGGGCTTGAGCGGCCTGGGCGACCTGACGGTGACGTGTTTTTCCAGGCTCAGCCGGAACCGCGGGTTTGGCGAGCGCCTAGGGCGCGGCGAGAAGCTGGCGGACATTCTCGCGAAGAGCGTTTCGATTGCGGAGGGGTATCCGACGGCGAAATCGGCGTACCGGCTGGCGCGGGCGAAGACTGTTTCCACGCCGATCATTGATGAGATTTACGCCGTGCTCTACGCGGGCAAGGAGGTGGCGCGGGCGTTGCGCGATTTGATCGGGCGCGAGTCGAAGGCGGAGGATTAGGGAAACGCTGAAGAACTGTCTTAACCACGAATGGACACGAATGAACACCAATGAAATCAAGGCTTCCAACCGCCTCATTCGTGTTGGTTCGTGTCCATTCGTGGTTCAATCAGCGCTTCCTTAGTGCTCTGGGGCAGAAATTCGGTGACGTATTCACGCGGCGGCAGGGACTGGGGCGTCGTGCTTCTTCAATTTGAGCATGAGCTCCTGTAGGTCGGCCCGGTTGAATTTCCATTCA
>JBDHQG010000617.1:0-3150 GCA_039806925.1 Limisphaerales bacterium | reverse complement strand
CCCGGTCACGGGTTTCGACACCATCACCTGGAAGCCGCTCCTCCGCCCGGAAGCTCTGGCCGAAGCGCTGGCGAAACCCGCCGCTGACCACGGCCGGAACGAAATGGGAACCGCGCAAAATGACCGCGCCACCGGGGCCGCTCGCCGCGTTCTCGTCGTCGATCAAGCCCGGACAAACCAGCTGCTCGCCGATCGCTTCCTCCGGCGGGCGGGCTGCGACGTGGACCTGGCCGACAACGGACATGCCGCCGCCGATCTCGCCGCACGCCGGCACTATGACCTGATCCTGGTGGACTGGCACCTGCCGGAACTCAACGGACGGGAAACTGCGGCCGCCATTCGCGCCATTGAACACTCACCAGCCCGCGACCCCAATTCCCGCCGCGCTCCGATCATAGCGCTGATGGATGAACTGCGGCCTGAGTTTCAGTCCGAAGCCTCGTCCGCCGGCATCGATGACGTGCTCGCAAAGCCGCTCAACCCCGCGGCCATCGACGGCCTGCTCTCCCGCTGGTCGGCCTGAACGACTCCTCGCATCACTCGCGACGGCGGCGATATCCACGCCAAGCCTTTTGGTAGAGCAGGCGAGGAGGCGGGAGGCGGATTGAACTTCTGAACGTTTAAGCAGCGTCAACGCCGCGTTCCGGGCAACTGACAATCTGAGGCAGCGCCAAGATGCGCCCGTGCGAAATTTTTCCCGTGCCTTTTCCGTGTCACTCCTGTAACACAACCTCACTATGTTTTCCCTGCAAAAGATTTTGAGCAAAGACGACAAGTTCTTTGAGCTGCTGGAGGCGTCCGCCGAGGAGGCGCGCAACAGCGTCACCGCGCTCAACCGACTGCTCTCCGCGCCGGGAAAAATTCCCAGCTTGCAGGACTTTAACAAATCCAAGGAGGCCGACAAGAAGATCACCGAACAGATCAACGAGGCCCTGGTGAATTCATTCGTCACCGAGCTGGACCGCGAGGACATCGAGATGTTGAGCGCCGTGCTCTACAAGGTTCCGAAGACGGTCGAGAAGTTTGCCGAGCGGTTTATCATCAGCGCCGCGCTGGCCCGGGACACCGATTTTTCGCTGCACATCAAGATGCTCGAGACGGCGACCAACCAGGTGGTGGACATGGTGAAACAGCTGCACGAGGGCATCAGCGTCGAGCAGATCAAGGAGAAGAACGCCGTGCTTCAAAAGGTCGAGGGCGACGCGGACAAGCTCATCCTCGAGATTCTCAGGGATCTTTACAGCGGCCGGCACGAGCCCACCAAGGTGCTGGCAATGAAGGATCTTTACGAGCTGCTCGAGAAGGTCATCGACCGCTGCCGCGACGCCGGCAACGTGGTGACGCAAATCGTCCTGAAACATTCCTGACCCGGGCCGGCCTGCCATGTTTTCGCTGCAACGACTCCTGGGGCGTGATGATGAATTTTGCGCCCTGCTGGAGGCCAGCGCGCGCGAGGGCGTCACCGCCGTGTCCTCGCTCAAAATCGTCCTCAACGATCCGGATGAAGCGCCCTCGACCGAGGCCTTTGCCAGGGCCCGGAAGAAGGACAAGGAGATCACTGCGGACATTGCCGACCTGCTGACGCGCGCGCTCGTCACCTCCTTCGAGCGGGAGGACATCGAGGCGCTCGCCGAGGCGCTCTACAAGATTCCCAAGACCGTCGAGAAATTCGCCGAACGCTACTTCCTCACGCGGGAGCAGGTGCGCGAATTCGATTTCACCCGCCAGCTGGTACTGATGGAAGAGGCGGCCAGCAGCGTCCTGGAGATGGTGCAGGCCTTTCGTGGCGGCGCCGGAGTTGGTGAAATCAAGCGGCTCGACGCCCGCGTCCAGCGGCTGGAAAACGAGGCGGACGACGTGATTCTCGAATTCGTCGAGCGGCTTTACGAGCCCGGCAGCCCGACCCTCACCGGCATCATCCTGAAGGATCTCATCGAACTGAACGAAAAGGTCGTGGACCGCTGCCGTGATGCCAGCGGGGTCCTCGCCCGGGTCGTGCTCAAAAACTCCTGAACCATGACACTCGTTCTGTTTGTCATCCTGATCGCGCTCATCTTCGAGTTCATCAACGGCTTTCATGATTGCGCCAACGCCATCGCCACGAGCGTTGGCACGCGCGCCCTCACGCCCTCGAAGGCAATCATGCTGGCCGCGGCGCTCGATCTGTTGGGCGCCTTGAGCGGCACGGCGATGGCCAAGACGGTGGGCGCGGGCCTGGTGCAAACCGACTTGATCAGCCTGACGACGGTTCTCTGCGCCCTCATCGGCGGCATCTTGTGGAACCTCATCACCTGGTATTACGGCCTGCCCAGCAGCTCCAGCCACGCGCTCTTCGGCGGCCTGTGCGGCGCGGCGGTGGCCAGCGCGGGCGGCTTCTCGGCGATCATCTGGTACAAACCCGTCGCGGCCGTTGCCGATGGCGGGCTGTGGAGCAGCATCATCAATTTCTTCAAATCCTCCGGCCTGCTCCCGAAAGTGGTGGTGCCGATGTTCGTCGCGCCGATCTGCGGGCTGATCATCGCCTTCTGCGTCACGGCGATCCTTTACACGCTCCTCAAAGCCATCAACCGCACCACGGACGTGCGGACGCGCCACGCCAACCGCGGCTTCCGGCTGTTGCAGCTGGCCAGCTCCTCCTGGATGGCCTTCGAGCATGGCCGCAACGACGCGCAGACGACGATGGGCATCATCGCACTCACGCTGTTCATCGCCACCTCGAAGTCGGATGCCTTCGCCAACCTGCCTTCCTGGCTGGGCTTCCTGCGCACGCCGCAGTTCGACATCGCCGACTGGGTCAAGGTCGTCTGCGCGTTGACGATGGCCGCGGGTGTCTCCGTCGGCGGCTGGCGTATCATCAAAACCCTGGGCAAAAACATGGTGAAGCTCGAGCCGGTCCACGGGTTTTCCGCGCAGACCACGGCCTCGATGATCATTGAAGCGGCGACATCGATCGGCGTGCCGCTCTCCACCACGCACGTCATCTCCGGTTCGGTGATGGGGGTTGGCGCCACCAAGCGTCTCAACGCCGTGAAATGGAGCGTCGCCGAGCGAATGCTTTGGGCCTGGGTGATGACGATCCCGATCTGCGGCGGCGTGGGCTACGCCCTGGTCTTCCTCACGCGGCTCTTTACGGGAGCTCATTGATTGGCG
>JBDHQG010000616.1:0-3152 GCA_039806925.1 Limisphaerales bacterium | reverse complement strand
CGCAATTGACCGGCACGGCGACGCTGGTGCAGCAGATGGACGGCATCGCCTACTACGGCGTCGAGGATTTGGAGATCGATCTCGGCTTCGAATCGGATGTGTTCCACGTCGCCAGCACCGGTGCGCGCACGGTGATCTATGCGGCGGACGGCGAGGACTCGATCAACGTCCGCACCATTGATCACGCGACGGTGATTTACGGCGGCGATGACAATGACCGCGTCAACGTCGGCAGTCAGTTCGGCCTGTCGAACCTGCCCGGCACGTTGAACGGCATCTCCGCGTTGCTCACCATCGATGGCGGCGCGCAGACCACGCAGGACGTTCTGACGCTCGACGACACGGCGGACACCATCGACAACGTCGGTCGCCTGAGCATGACGCGTGTGCTGGGATTGGGCATGGCCGAGGGCATCAGCTACGTGCGCTTCGACCGGTTCCACCTGAACCTTGGCTCGGGTGCGGATGTCCTCCGCATTTACAGCACGCACGGCAACGAAACCGACCCGACCGAGCGCGCGTTGAACAAGCAGACGTTCGTCACGTCCGGTGCGGGCAACGACACGATCAACGTTGGCAACAACGGTCTTAACCTCACGGACATTCCGCTCGCGGACCTCGCGCCGGGCGTGGACAACGTCGGCGACCTGCTCGACATCGAGGGCATGGGCGGCCGCGACACGTTGAACGTGGATGAACGCATCGACGGCTCGAACAACGTCGGTCGTCAGCTCGCTGGCGCAGTGACCGACAGCTTGCGTGCGGGCCGCACGAGCGACGCGATTATCGACGGCCTCGATCTCACCGGTCGCATCGGCCACTTCACCTTCGAGATTGTGAACTTCCTGCTCGGCACGGGTGATGACGAATTCACCATCGAAGTCGGCGAGGCCGCGAAGGAAGAGACGAACATTTACGGCGGCCCGGGCAATGATCACATCCGGTTCTTCGACGGCCAGTTCATCACGGGTGAATTGGATGGCGAAGCCGGTCTCGATGACACGGTGGATTACGCGCTCTGGACCGGTTCCATCACGGTGAACATGCCGATTGGTCGCGCGACTGGCATCTTCCGCGGCTTCGATGGCGGCTTGAGCAATGTCGAGAACGCGCTCGGCGGTCACAGCAAGGACTTCCTGATCGGCGACGGCGCGGACAACGAGCTCGACGGCAACGAGCAGGATGATTTCATCCAGGGCGGCTTCGGCAATGACACGCTCGAAGGCGGCTCGGGCAACGACTTCATGGAAGGCGGCACGGGCGATGACTGGTACATCCTCGTGCCGGGGAGCGACGACCGCGTGGTCGATGTCGCCGGCCACGACACGTTCGACTTCTCGAATGCGCTGAGCGCCATCACGGTGGATCTGCGGCTCGACAGCGGGGAGTTCCAGACGGTGGATGTCGCGCTGAACCGGCTCTCGATCCGTGGCGTGATTGAAGATCTCGTCGGGTCGGAATTTAACGACGTGGTGCAGGGCAACTCGGCGGACAACGAAATCTGGGGTGGCGATGGCGTGGATCAGATTCGCGGCGGCAGCGGCGCGGACTTCATCCACGGCGGCAACGGCGCTGACGTGCTCAACGGCGAATCCGGCAACGATGAGTTGTTCGGCGACGCGGATGCGGACACGCTTTTGGGCTCTGACAACGACGACTTGCTGCATGGTGGCTTGGGCAACGACTCGCTCTACGGCAATAGCGGCGACGACCGTCTGTCCGGTGACGAGGGCGACGATCTGCTTGATGGTGATGCCGGCCACGACTTGCTGTTCTTCGACACGGCGCTGACCGGGGTGACGGTGGACTTGGTGGCGCGCACGGCGACAGATGGCTTGGGCGGCACAAACAGCCTGGTGAGCATCGAGGGCGCGATTGGCACTCCGTTTGTGGACCAGTTGAACGGCGACAATCTCGCCAATGAATTCCGAGGCGGTGCGGGCAATGACGTCATCAACGGTGCGGGCGGCGGTGATTTGATTGTGGGCGGGCCCGGTGCCGACACTCTCTCGGGTGGTGACAGCAGCGATGTCTTTGAATGGGCGGAAGGCGACGAGAGCGACAGCATTGACGCCGGTCCGGGTGCGAGCGACCTGCTGCGGGTGACCTTGGGTGACACGGCTGACACGGTGAACATCGCCACGGTGACGGCGGCAGCTTCACGACTGGAACGCACCAGCGGCACGACGTTCGCCATCAATTTCCTGAATGTCCGTTACATCGAGCTCGCCACGGGCGGAGGCGATGACGTGGTGATGGTTTCCGGTGAGGTTCTGCCGATGCTGGCACGCATCACGATTGACGCCGGTGCGGGCGATGACCGCATCGAGGGCGCGCTCAGCGGCGGCGGTGCGGGCTCGTTCTCCACCGTGGCGTTGGTTGTCTCCGGTGGCGAGGGCAACGACCGCTTCTACAGCGGCTCGCGCTCGGATCGCTTCGACGGTGGCGATGGTTTTGACACGGTGGATTATTCCCGCGCACCGGCTGGCGTGACGGGCAAGTTGCCGGAGTTCCGCGAGGTCACGGATCGCGAAGGTGTGACGACCATTGTTCCGGTCGAGGGCCGTGTAGCGAACGACGGCTACCGCAGCCGCGATACGCTGGTGTGGGTGGAAGAGATGGTCGGCTCGGAGTTCGCCGATCGTTTGACCGGCGGCAGCCTGAACGATGTCATTCGTGGCGGCGGCGGTGCGGACCGTATCAAGGGCGGTTTGGGCAATGACCAGATCTTCGGCGACGCGGGCATCGACAATCTCAGCGGCGATGCGGGCGATGACATCGTGGACGGTGGCGCCGACAACGACATTATCCATGGCGGGATTGGCAACGATGTGTTGCTCGGCGGTACTGGGAACGATACTCTCGTCGGCGATACCGATATTCATCCGGCTCAGTTTGACGGGCAAGACTATCTCGATGGTGGCGACGGCGACGATTATCTTGTCGGCTATGGTCAAAACGACACTCTCATGGGTGGCGATGGGAATGACACGCTGTATGGAGATGGAAATGGGATTTCCGCTGATCGTCACGGCAATGACTATCTGGATGGAGAAGCCGGGAACGATAAACTGGTTGGTGATGGAGGGAATGACACCCTATTTGGTGGCATTGGCAACGATACGTTGTTTGGCGACAACGATTCGCTAGCG
>JBDHQG010000615.1:0-3162 GCA_039806925.1 Limisphaerales bacterium | reverse complement strand
GAGACGGAGCTGCTGACGGCGTTCTGGGATGTGGCGAGGCATTACGACGGCATCGTGACGTTCAACGGGCGCGGTTTCGACGTGCCGTTCATCTACCTGCGCTCGGCGGTGTTGAACGTGCCGATCACGCGCAAGGAATGGCTCGGCTACCGTTTCGCGGTGGAGCCGCATTGTGATCTGGCCGAGCAGCTGACGTTCTACGGCGTGAGCGGGCGTGATGGCGCGGCGCGGCGGTTCAACCTGGATTTTTACTGCAAGGTGTTTGGCATCGATTCGCCGAAGGCGCACGGGGTCACGGGCATGGATGTCACCCGGATGCTGGAGGAGGGCCGGTTTCGCGAGATCGCGGAGTATTGCCTGCGGGATGTGAAGGCGACGGTGGAGCTATATCGCGTTTGGAAAGAGCGCCTCGCCGGTATAAAGTAGCGCATGGGCAATCGTCAGAGAGCGCGTGGACCGATCGGGCGCGTCTCCAGGGATCCGGTGACGTTTCTGGTGTGCTTTGCGGTGAAGGAGGAGGCGAAATACTTCATGCCGCATTTGTCGCGGGCGGGATCCGTCCAGGGCTGGGTGACCGGCCTGCGCCGGCGCAACGCCGCCGAGAGCATTCGTGAGGCGGTGGCGGCCGTGGAACCCGAATGCGTGCTGACGTGCGGTTTTGCGGGAGGATTGAATCCGGAGCTGTCGCTCGGCGCGGTGGTGTTCGATCACGATTTCGATGCGAGCGTGGAGAAGCCGCTGCTGGAGATCGGCGCGATTCCGGCGAGGTTCCATTGCTCGAGGCGCGTTGCGATTTTGGCGAAGGAGAAGCGCGGGCTGTGGGAATCGACCGGCGCGGACGTCGTCGAGATGGAGTCGTCGGTCATCCGCAATCTCTGCCGGGAATGGAAGATTCCCAGCGCGACGATCCGCGTGATCTCGGACACGGCGCAGGATGATCTGCCGCTGGATTTCAACGCGCTGATGACCTCGGATGATCGCATCCATTTCGGCAAGCTCGCGCTCGCGCTCCTGTCCTCGCCGCGGAAAGTGTCGCAGCTGATCGCGTTTCAACGTCAGACCATCACGGCGGCGAAGGAGCTGGGGCGGGTGTTGAACGAGCTGTTTGCCCGGCCGCTGGTGATGTAGCGGCGCGGGACAATTCAAGGAGTGCCGTAGTCCGGCGTCAGCGTGCCGGAGACGGTGCGAACCCACGAGCGCGCGACGAGCAGCAGCTTGTGGCCTTTGCTCAGGCGGGTGGGCTTGGGACCGAAGACATCGAATCGTTTCGCCTCCAGCTTGCGGAACAGTTTCCAGTAAACGGATCCCATCAGCTCGGCGGCGACCATGGAGCGTCGATCCTCGGGGGGCAGGGTCTGGCGCGCGAGATGATAGAAGTGGCGGGCGCGTTCGCCGATGCTTCCGGCGAGCTTCTCGAAACGATCCGAGTATTCGAGGCGGAGGATTTCCTCCTGCGTGACTCCGAACTTCCGCAGTTCGGCGAGCGGCAGATAGATGCGGCCGCGCTCGGCATCGGTGCGGACGTCGCGGAGAATGTTGGTGAGCTGAAGCGCCTTGCCGAGGGAATCGGCGTAGGCGCGGCACGCGGGGTTCCGGTAGCCGAAGATTTCGATGCTCAGAAGCCCGACGACGGAGGCGACGCGATAGCAGTATTGCTCCAGTTCCTCGAAGGTTTCGTATCGCTTGATGTCGAGGTCCATCTCCACGCCCTTGATCAGCTCGTCGAAGAGTTCGAATGGAAGTTGGTGTCCGGCGATGACGGGTTGAAGCTCGCGGTTGACCGGGAAGGACGGAGTTTCCCCCGCACAGGCCCGGCGGACGTCTTCGCGCCACGCGGCAAGCTGGGAACGCCGCTTCTCCACTGGCGCGGATTCTTCATCCGCCACATCATCGACCTCGCGGCAAAACGCGTAGAGGGCGGTCATGCCATCGCGCTTGGCCCTGGGCAGGAGAATGAAGGCAAGCGCGAGATTGGACGCGCTTTTGCGGGTGATGGAAGCACTCTCCTCCATGAGTCGGGGCGTTATTGCGGCGCGGGTGGCGTTTCCGGCTCTTCAGGCCGTGGCGGTGGAAGCCCGCCGGTTTCGCTCAGCGTGGGGTTGCGTCCCCAGCTTTCCGATGAGGAACGACGACGGCGCTTCCGGCCGGAGGGGGCGTGTGATTCGCGCCCCTTCTTGTCGGCGCGCGTCACCACCAGGGAGCCGCGTGCGTGCGTCGGTTTCTTGCGCAGGAAAAACGCCCAGAAGAACAGGATGGCGGTGATGCCGAGAATCACCGCCAGGATGGTCGTGACATCGGTGCCCCAAATCTGTGGGGTCGAACCCTTGTGGGCGTTCTTGAGCGCTTCGAGGTCCGGCGTCTCCATGGCCGCGAGGATGGGAATGAGGCTTAGCATTGTTGTGTCGTCTCCTTGCCGGAGTGCGAGCCGACGTCTTCTTCGCTGTCCGTATGAATGTTCAGGCGCGTCATGCGGTACCGCAGGGCGTGCCGGCTGATCTTCAGCTGCTCCGCCGTGCGGTTCAGGTTATATCGGTTCTGGGCGAGGGTGTTCAGAATGAATTCTTTTTCGAAGTTCGCCATCACTTCATCGATGGACTGCCCGGACGGCACCACGGGGAGCTCGCTCTTGCGCAGGCGGGTCTCCATGTGGAACTCCGGCAGGCTGGGCGGCGTGATCTCGTTCGACTGCTCGAGGATCACCGCGCGCTCGATGACGTTGCGCAGTTCGCGGACGTTCCCGGGCCAGTGATGGGAGAGGAGCTTCTGCTTGGCGGCCACGGAGATCTGGGTGATCTGCTTGTTCATCGCGGCGTTGAACTGGCGGAGGAAATGATCCGCCAGCAGCAACACGTCGCGCCCGCGCTCGCGCAGCGGCGGCGGGCGGAGCTGGACGACATTCAGGCGATGGAACAAATCTTCGCGGAACTGGTTCAGGCGGATGGCGTCGATGATGTCGCGGTTCGTCGCGGCCATGAGCCGGACATCGACGCGCAATTCCTCGTTCCCGCCCACGCGCGAGAAGCTGCCGTCCTCCAGGAAGCGCAGGAGCTTCGCCTGAAGCGGGCGGCTCATGTCGCCGATCTCGTCGAGGAAGATGGTGCCGCCGTCGGCCTCCTCCACTCGCCCGAGCTTTTGCTTCAGCGCGCCGGTGAAGGAACCTTT
>JBDHQG010000039.1:0-13865 GCA_039806925.1 Limisphaerales bacterium | reverse complement strand
AGTGGCGGGGAACGTACAACGACCACCTGTTCCGCGCCGGCTTCCAGTACTACGACGGCAATTCGCTGCAGACCCAGTTCTTCAACAAGTACGAACAGCTCCTGGGGCTGGGGATGTGGTACGACTACTAGCGCGTCGTTTTTACTTCGGGGACGACCACCCAAGCGGAGTTCAAAACCTCGAAAGCCGTATCGCGATTTTATCACGATACTCCGTGGACGAAATTACCGAGTTTCGTCGACTCCCGAGGTGAACCGAAAGGGTGACTCTTCGTGCCCGCTATCCTGGCTGGGATAGAACGCGACGTGGGCCGGAAGTTCGTCTGCTCGAACAGCGACCACATTCAGCAAGTGCTCTACGAAGATCGTTACCTCGGTCCCAACACCTGGTTCACACCGCCGCCGCCCCGCGTCAGCATCGCCGCCGATGGTCCCGCTGCGCCCGTCTTTCGTCGCAGCCCGGACGAACCGTGGCGCGTCATCCGCACCAAGTGGCGCGTGTCGGGCGCCGTCCCCGGCATCATCGAAGGCGGCGGTCGCCCGAGCGGCTACTTCACCGGCGCGACCGGCGCGACCATCTACCGCGGCGACGCCCTCGGCGAAGAATACGTCGGCGACGCGTTCATCGCGGACTGCGGCAGCAATCTCGTTCACCGGAAGAAACTTCGCTCCAGCACGAACAGCCTCGCGCTCATCGCCGAGCGCGATCCATCCGAGCAATCCGTCGAATTCCTCGCCAGCACCGACAACTGGTTTCGCCCCGTGCAATTCGCGAACGCGCCCGACGGCGCGCTCTACATCGCCGACATGTATCGCGAAGTCATCGAGCATCCGTGGTCGCTCCCGGAATCGATCAAGAAACATCTCGACCTCAACAGCGGCAGCGACCGCGGCCGCATCTACCGCATCGTCCGTGAAAATCACCAGCAACGTTCGCTCCCGCGACTGAGCCTGCTGAGCGCCGTCGAACTCGTGCCGTTCCTTGAACATCCCAACGGCTGGCACCGCGACACCGCCGCGCGATTGCTGTATCAGCGGCAGGATGCGTCGGCGATTCCGGCGCTCCAGGAACTCGCCGTCTCCGGGACCGGCCTGAGCCGGATGCACGCGCTGTATGTCTTGAGCGGACTCGGCGCATTGACCGAAAATCTCATCACCCATTCGCTCGGCTCCACTTATCCCCAGCTTCGACGCCACGCCCTCCGCCTCGCGGAAACCTTCGCCGACGCGCCGTCCGAAAGTCTCGTCGCCGCCCTCCGCAATCTTGCCGCGAGCAGAAATCCCGACGCCGACTCGCTCTCGGTTGATTTCCAATTGGCATGGACGCTCGGTCGTGTTCGCCCGACGGATCGCGACGCCGTCGCCGACCAATTTCTGGGCCGGCTGTATCGCGAGGGACATCCCGGCGTGCGGCAAACGGGCGGCAGCGGCGAACCATCGTCCTGGTTTCAACCGGCGCTCATGAACTCGCTCGGCAGCGATCCGGTCGATGTCCTCCGTCGCACCATCGGTCGTTCCGGCCCGGCACTGCCGCTTCCGCCGCTGACGGGGAATCGGCCTGGCCGGATGCCGCAACTTCCCACCACGGGCCGCCTCCTGGGCTACGAGGAACAACGAGCCATCGTCGCGAAGTTCGCCCGGCTCATCGGCACCCGGAACGCATCCAACGAAGTGCGCGGCGCGCTTGCCGAACTCGAGAAAACTCCCGCCAACAGCGGCCGGGCCGGAAACAATCTCAGCCTGCGCGTCGGCTTCGAATACCTCGCCAGCCTCGCGGAAGGACTGGAGGAAGGCGGCGGCTCCGTCTCTCGCCACATCGGTGGCGTGACTCTGACCAACCTCGTCCGCGAGGCGCGGCGAATCGCCTTGGACAGCAAATTTCCAGGCACATCGGATCGTCTCCTCGCCCTGCGCGCCCTCGCTTCGTTGCCGGAACCCGCGGATCGCACCAACCTGCTCGCGCTCGTCACCGCGCCGGTGGAGACATCCGAGATTCGCGTGGCCGCACTGACGGCGCTGAATCGTCCGGCCTTCGGCGACACCGCGCGCGACATCATTCAACGCTGGCCGCAACTTCTCCCCGCACAACGAACCCTCACCGTCGAGACCTGCCTCAAGCGCGCCGATCGCACGCGCGCGTTGCTCGCCGGCATCGAGAGCGGCGCGGTTCGCGCCAATGAACTCTCCATCGCGCAGCAAACCGCGCTTCGCTCGCATCGCGATGCGGCGATCCGCGATCAAGCGGCGACGTTGCTGGGCAAAGCGGCAACTGGTTCACGCGATCAAGCCGTCGAAAAGTTCCGCCCGGCGCTCAACCTTGCCGGTTCCGCCGCGAGCGGCCAGAAGCTGTTCGCCGCGCGCTGCGCCACCTGCCACAAGCTCGGCGGTGAAGGCCACGCGCTCGGCCCCGATCTCGCGAGCGTGCGTTCCAATGGAAAGGAGAAGCTGCTCACCAGCATCATCGATCCGAACCGCGAGGTCGCGCCCGCCTTCGCCAGCTACGAGATCGAAACCAAGGACGGGGAGAGCGTGACGGGCATCCTCGCCAGCGAATCCGCCAGCGCCGTCCTCCTGCGTCAGGCGGGCGGACTGCAAAAGGAACTGGCGCGCGCGAACATCGTTTCGCTCCGTAGCGAAGGACGCTCGTTGATGCCAGAAGGTTTGGAGGAAGGTCTCACTGCGCAGGACATGGCCGACCTGCTGGAATACGTGCTCACGGCGAAGTAGCGGTAGGACAGGCTTCTAGCCTGTCCTACTCCTGGCGTTCGAGATCAGGCTCCGCCCGCCTTCCGCATGTCGAGGTAACGCTTCACCGTTCTTCGATCCAGATTCGCCCGGCGCGCGACTTCCTCGATGGTGTGATGCCGCTGGTGCAACAGCGTGCAGTAGCCGGCGAGCAATCCATCCGCGTCCAGCGTGCCGCGATCCAGGTCGGCCATGAGCTGGCTGCGCAGATCCTGGGCGACGCCCGCCGTGTCGCCTGCGTAGCGGCTGGTCAGGAGAATTCGTCGCACCGCTTGCTCCAGTTCGCGCACGTTGCCAGGCCACGCGTAATGCAGGCCCACGCTGGCGCGAAGCGAATCCATCACCAGCGCGACAAGCTCCGGCGCTTCGCTGCCAATCGTGCGCGTGACGAGGTGGTTGACGAGGAACTTCAACTCCGCGGGCGTTTCCTGAATGCGCTGTCGCAGCGAAGGCACGGTGATGACGTCCGAGCTGAGCCGATAGAAGAAATCGTCGCGGAACAGCTTCTCACTCCGCAAGCGGTCGAGCGGTTGGTTCGTCGCCGCGATGACGCGTCCGCGGAAACGCAGCTTCTCATGGCTGCCCACCGGCGAGAACGTCCGCTCCTGCAGCACTTGCAGCAGCTTGATCTGGACGGGCGCGGAGACGTCGCCGATCTCGTCGAGGAAGATCGCGCCGTGCGGACTGCATCGCGCGAAGATGCCTTGATGCGCCTCCACGGCCCCGGTGAACGCGCCCTTCTCGTGCCCGAACAGTTCGGATTCGATCAGCGTCTCCGGATACTGCGAGAGATTCAGGGAAACAAATCCGCGCGTGAAGCTCTCGGCGAAACAGCCTTTGCGTTCCTCGAACGGGATGAATCCACTGCGTCCGATGGCGGCGGCGGCGGTGCCTTTGCCGGTGCCGGTTTCGCCCAGCAGGAGCGTCGAGAAATCCTCCATGCGATTCCACAGGTAGCGATCATACCAGCGGATGTCGTGCGTGAAGACATTGTTCCACAGATGGAGACGGAAGGACTTCATGCAATCGCTCTCACCGATGAGCCCCTGCACGATGAAGTAGAACGCGCGGCGCACTTGATAGAAGATCGCGAGGAACCGCCGAGCCTCTTCCGCCGAGAATCCACGGCGCGCGAGCAACGCCAGCACCTCGTCTGCGAAGGCCACGCGCACCGGAGCGTCGCCGGCCTTCTCCTGCGCAATGATGAGCTCGTCGAGCCGCTCGAAGTAGAGATGATACGCCTCGAAGAGAAACGCGTTGCGCATCAGCACGCGCTCCTCGCCCGCGAAACGCCGCAAATCCGCCAACCCATCCGCGGCGAGTTTCTCCACCCGGGCCGAAACCGTTCGCTTCAGGAACTCCGCGCGCTCGGTCTCATCCTTGAAGGCCGTGCCGGCGATCTTGCGGTCGAATTCCAGACGCTGCGCACTGAACGGATTCGTGAACGCCGCCGCGGCGACCCACTGGAAGAATTCGCGATCCTTGGCGGCGAGAGTTGTTTTGGCTGGCACGCATAAAATGATAGGTCATCAATCATTTACTGTCCATACAGCAGCATTATGAGGACTTGAAGGCTTTAATGAATGCAGCTTCATTCGGTTTAATTTCAATGAGTTACAACCACTTCTACCGTTGTGGCACTTCGGCTGCGAAAGGGGGCGGCGTGAACGAAATCGAACTCCGAACCATGAAGACCAAACTGAACCTCCCGCCATTCCTCAAAGCCACGGTGCTGGGCGTCGCTCTCGCCACGCTCGCTTCCACAGCTCCCGCCCAATCCAACGTCACCGGCCGCATCGGCATCTACGATTCGCGTGCGGTCGCCGTGGCCTACGCCGGTTCGAGCTTCCAGCAAGCGAAGATGAACGAACTCGTCAGCCAGCAAAAGAAGGCGAAGGCCGCCGGCGACAAGAAAGAAGTCGCCCGCCTCGAAGCCGAAGGACGCGCGTGGCAGGCGCAATTGCACCGACAAGGATTCGGCACGGCGCCCGTGGACGATTTGCTGGCGCACATCTCGAACGAGCTTCCGAAGATCCAAGCCGACGCCGGCGTCACCCAACTCATCTCCAAGTGGAACGAACCCGAACTCCAGAAGCACGCGGGCGCGGAGAAAGTCGACGTCACATTGAAACTCCTGGACGCGTTCCATCCGAACGAGCGCCAGCGCAACTACGCCATCGAGATTCAAAAGAAGAAGCCCGCGAAGCTGAAGGAGTAATCCGCACGGCTTCCGCTGAAACCATTTCCTCCTCACCAAACTAAAACCTCGAAATCCAAAACCTATGAAATCGCACCTCAACCGTTGCCTCGGCCTGCTGCTGGCCGCTGCGACGTTCGTTACCGTCAACAGCAGTCCCAACGCCGCCGCCGCCGGTTTGCTCATCGCAGACGGCGGACTCGGCGGCGTGCTCGAAATCAAGGAGCACGACGTCAAGGTCACCATCAACAACGGCGTGGCCGTCACCAAGGTCACGCAGATCTTCAAGAACACCGAGCAACGCCAGGTCGAAGCGCTCTACACGTTCCCGGTGCCGAAGGGCGCGTCGGTCGCGAACTTCAGCATGTGGATCAACGGCAAGGAGATGGTCGGCGAAGTCGTCGAGAAACAGCGCGCCCGCGAGATCTACAATTCCTACAAGGCCGTGCGCCGCGATCCCGGACTGCTGGAACAGGTCGATTATCGCACCTTCGAGATGCGCATCTTTCCCATCGCGGCGGGCGCGGATCAGAAGGTCGAGATCACTTACTATCAGGAACTCGATTTCGACCATGACTGGGCGACCTACGTGTATCCGCTGGCCACCGCCACGCGGAAGGACGTGGACTCGCGCACCACGGGCAAGTTCGCCTTCGCGCTCGACACGAAGTCGGCCGTGCCCATCGCCGCGCTCGAAAGCCCCAGCCATGGCAACGCCTTCGTCGTCGCGAAACACTCCGACGATTACTGGCAGGCCAGCCTCGAAACGCGCGGCGGCAGTCTCGCCCGCGACATTGTCATTGCGTATCACACTTCGCGCCCACAGACAGGCATTGACCTCATCACCTCGAAGCAAAGCAACGAAGACGGATTCTTCTGCCTCACGCTGACCGCCGGCGAGGATCTCGCGAAGCTCGATGACGGCATGGACTACGTCTTCCTGCTCGATGTCTCCGGCAGCATGGCGGACGACGGCAAGCTGCTGCTCTCGAAGGACAGCATCGGCGCGTTCATCAACGAGCTCGGTGACAAGGATCGTTTCGAAGTCATGACCTTCAACGTGCAGCCCTATCTCGCGTTCAACAAACTGCGCGCCGCCGATGCACAGGCGCGTCAGGACGCCACCACGTTCCTCGCGTCGCAACAAGCGCGCGGCGGCACGGTACTCAATCCCGCGCTCACCACCGCCTACAAGTACGCCGACGCCGATCGCCCGCTGAACGTCGTCATCCTCAGCGACGGCATGACCGAAGCGCAGGAACGCGCCACGTTGCTCCAGCTCATCGGCCAGCGTCCGCGCAGCGCGAAGGTGTTCTGCATCGGCGTCGGCAACGACGTGAACAAACCGCTGCTTGAACAACTCGCGCAGGACGCTGGCGGCCTCGCGGCATTCCTCTCGCACGGCGACAACTTCACCCGCCAGGCGCAGGCGTTCCGTCGCAAGCTCACGCGCCCGGCTGCGACCGATCTACAACTCGATTTCGGTGGGCTGAAAGTTTACGACATTGAGCCGCGCGTTCTTCCGAATCTCTATCACGGTTCGCCGATCCGTGTTTACGGACGCTACTCCGGCGGCGGCGAAGCGCAGGTGGCGTTGCGCGGCAGCATCCGCGGCGTGGAGCTGAAGAAGTCCGCGAAACTGGAGTTCCCGAAGCAAGACGCGACGAATCCCGAGATCGATCGCATGTGGGCTTCGCACCGCATCGACGGCCTCCTCAAGCAAGCCGATCGCAGCGGCTCGCGCGCAAGCGTGACCGATGAAGTCATCAAGCTCGGCGAAGGTTACTCCATCGTCACCGAGTACACTTCGTTTCTCGTGCTCGAAAACGACGGCGAATATCAGCGCTGGAAGATTGATCGTCGCAACGCCTCGCGCATGGAACGTGACCGCCGCGCGCACGACCAGACACGCATCGGCCTCGAGAAGATCCGCAACAAAACCGTCGCCGGACTCGGCCCGCAGCAAGAGATTCAATTCGCTTCAGCGAAACCGATGACGCCATCGAGCGTGAACGCTCCGGCGACACCCCGTCAGGTTCCCGCCAGCAATCCTTCGGCTGCGCCGAACGCCACACCGCAGAACAAACAGAGCTTTGACCTGGGCTTGGGTGGTGGAGGCGGTTCCGGTCCCGTGGGTCCGTTGTTCGTCGGCGTGCTGCTCCTGCTGCGCCGCCTGCGGAGCCAACGCGCCTGACCGGAGACAAACCAGCGGGATGGCGGAGTGAACGCCGCCATCCCGCTGAACGATTTTAGGAACGCTCGTCCTTCAACCGCTCAACTGATGAAACTCAACGCGTCGAAGCTGCAACGACCGGAGCGCGGCTGTGCTGAAAACCAGCCGCAGCGCGATGAACTCCCAAGGTGCTGCAGCTGGTCTTCGACACAGCCGCGCTCCAAGTCTTCGTCGCCCGACTCCAGCATTGTCCCATCGGCGTTGGGCCCGAGCCTCGCCGAGCTCGACCAGTCGCTCCGCCATCAGCTCTGGCGCTGTGAACTCGCCGTTCTCGCAGCAATCCTCGTCGCGTTGAATCTTCCACTGTTCGCCGGCGAATTCTCGACCCGCTTCATTTACCACCCTGTCCCTCTCGCTGCAGGAGAATGGTGGCGGTTGTTCACTCACCCGTTCGTTCACGTTTCGCCCTACCACCTCGCGCTGGATGCCGCCGCGTTCTTCCTCGCCTACGTCGAGCTGAAGCATCGGAAGCTCTCCTCGCGAATCGCGATACTCGGCTGCTCGGCCGCGGGCGGATTGCTGGCCGCGCTTGCAGCATCGCCGCTCGTTCTCACCCACGGACTCTGCGGACTCTCGGGAATCGCCCACGGCCTGACCGCCGTGGTGAGTCTTGAACTCCTTCGCCGCGCCAATGACCGCGTCTCAACGTGGACCGCCGCACTTTCCTTCGCGGGCGTTGTTGGCAAGAGCGTCATCGAAGCATTCACAGGAAACGTATTTTTCGCCTCCTGGCATCTCGGCTCGCTTGGAACGCCCATCGCCGCATGTCACGCCGGTGGCGTGCTGGGCGCTCTGCTGTGCTGGTGGTTGCTGTCGCATCGTTCCGTTTTCTCGGAAAGTTTGCCCGGCGTTGTGCTCACAATTCATCTGACAAGCGAATGTCCCTGTGCTGGAATGCCGACCCAAAGCCATGCCAACTCCTCAATCGCCACTACGCGTCGCGTCGGTCCAGATGGAAAGCCTGCCGGCGGATAAAGCCGCGAACCTTCGCACGATCGAACGCTTCGTCGAACAAGCCGCTGCTCAAGGCGCCCGGCTCGTGTTGTTCCCGGAATGTTGCATCACGGGTTACTGGTTCATGCGCAATCTCAGCGTCGCGCAACTGGCGGAACTGGCCGAGCCGGTTCCGGCCGGACCCAGCACGCAGCGCATCATCGGACTGGCGCGGCGGCACAACATCAGCGTGGGTGCTGGCCTGGTGGAAACCGGTCCCGATGGAACCTTCTACAATTCCTACGTCGTCGCGCTGCCTGATGGCACCTGGCATTGTCACCGGAAGATTCATTCGTTCGAGCACGCGGCGATGCGCAGCGGATCGGAATACACGGTCTTCGATCTGCCGGAGGGCTGGCGGGTCGGCGTGCTGATTTGCTACGACTGCAATCTCATCGAGAACGTGCGCCTGACCGCCCTGCGCGGCGCGGAGATCTTGCTGGCCCCGCACCAGACCGGTGCCGTGCGCAGCCGCAATCCCAACCTGATGGGGCTGATCGACCGGCGTCTCTGGGACAATCGCAAGGCAGACCCCGAAGCCATCGAGCGCGAATTTCAGAGCGACAAGGGACGCGGCTGGCTGATGCGCTGGCTGCCCAGTCGCGCCCATGACAACGGGCTTTTCCTCATCTTCAGCAACGGCGTCGGCGTCGATGACGACGAAATCCGGACCGGCAACGCGATGATCCTCGACCCGTATGGCCGCATTCTCGCCGAAACGTGGAAAGCTGAAGACGCGATGGTGATGGCCGACCTCGATCACCGGTTGCTGGCCGACGCCACGGGCCGAAACTGGATTCGCGCGCGGCGGCCGGAGCTGTATGGCCCGATGACCGTGCCGACCGGCAACGAGTGCGACACGCGCAAGCTGAAGTTCGAGGAGTGAGGGAATCGCAGACGATGCCCACGCGAGCGGTAGCTCCTGCGGAAGCGCATGACGCTTCGACCCCACTTCGATTATCCCATTCTCATTAGCACCCGGCTGAAGCCGGGTGAGTGGACGTGCATTTAGCGAGAAGCCGTTTCAACGGCTTTCGGAGAGTGGAAGAGTAAGCCGCTGAAGCGGCTAAAGCGGCAGCTCCCACCTTTGATCACCCTGAAGCCGGGTGCTAATGAGAACGGTGTTGAAAGTCGGTCGTTAATTGTCGTCTGCGACAGATCGGTCAGCACGACTATCTCGCAGTTGTCACACGAAAAGTTTGCGTGGTAGCGGACCACAATTCGTCTGACAAGCCAGCGTCCCTGTGGTGGGATGATGTCTCACAGCCATGATTTGCACGAACCGCTCTGGCGCCAGACGCCTTGTCGCCTTTCTCGTCTTGCTGCTCGCGGGGTTCCATGCCCCGGCAGCAGATCGTCCGGCGGCGATTGATTTCGGTCGGGATATCCGGCCCATCCTGTCGGACAACTGCTTCACCTGTCACGGGCCGGACAAGGACAAGCGCAAGGCCGGTCTGCGGCTCGACACGAAGGAGGACGCGTTCAAGAAGCTCGATTCCGGCGACTACGCCATCGTTCCCGGCAAGCCCGATCAAAGCCGCTTGCTGGCGGTCATCACGCTGCCGCCGGACGACGACGATCACATGCCGCCGACGAAGACGGGCAAGAAGCTTTCGGCAGCACAGGTGGATTTGCTGCGGCGCTGGATCGTGCAGGGTGCGAAGTGGGCGGGGCATTGGTCCTACGTCGCTCCAGAACGTCCCGCCGTGCCCACGGTGAAGAACAAGAAGTGGGCGCGTAATGACGTGGACCGCTTCATTCTCGCCGCGCTCGAGAAGAGTGGGCTCAAACCGAACGCCGAGGCTGACCGCTACACGCTCATTCGCCGCCTTTCCCTCGATCTCATCGGCCTGCCGCCCACGGTGCAGGAAGTCGATGACTTCATCGCGGACAAGAGCCCGAACGCCTACGAGAAGGTCGTTGAGCGACTGCTCGCATCGCCGCACTTCGGCGAACGCCTGGCGCTCGCATGGCTGGACCAGGCGCGTTACGCGGACTCCAGCGGGTATCACTTCGACGGTTTTCGCCAGATGCATCTGTGGCGCGACTGGGTGATCCAGGCGTTCAACGACAACAAGCCGTTCGATCAATTCACCATTGAACAGCTCGCCGGAGATTTGCTCCCGGATGCGACCATCGATCAGAAGATCGCCACCGGTTTTCATCGCAACGTGATGACCAACGACGAAGGCGGCGCGGACCCGGACGAGTATCTCGCCAAGTATGTCGTGGACCGCGTGAGCACCACCGCGCAAGTCTGGCTCGGCACGACAGTCGGCTGCGCGGAATGCCACGACCACAAGTACGACCCGATCTCCACGAAGGAGTTCTACCAGCTCTACGCGTTCTTCCACAGCGTGCCGGAGAAAGGTCTCGACGGCACGCGGGTGCGGAATCCGGCACCGGTGCTGAAAGTGCCGTCACCCGACCAAGGCTCGCGCCTGATCCGTTTGCTCGACCTCATTCCCAAGGCTGAAAAAACGCTCGCCGACCGCGAAGGCGAGCTGCCGAAGGAACAGGAAGCGTGGGAGAAGGGACTTCAGAAGCAGGAGATCCCGGAGCCCAAGATCGACGGCCTCGTGAAAGCCATCGCGTTCGACGAAGCCAGCGGCGCAGCGACCAATCGCGTTCCCGGCAAGATTGGTCAGGCGCTGTCGTTGCGCGGCGGCACGAATGAGTTCCTCGACCTCGGCCAGGCGGTGTCATTCGACCACACGAACGCCTTCAGCTACGGCGCGTGGGTGAAACTCCACGGCAAGACCGGCGCGGTGCTCAGCAAGATGGAGGAAGGACCGGTCTATCGCGGCTTCGATTTGCTCCTCAACGACGCGAAGGCCGAGGTTCATCTCGTGAACAAATTTCCCGACAACGCGATCAAGGTGGTGACCAAGGACGCGCTCCCGACCAACGTGTGGCTGCACCTCATGGTCACCTACGACGGCTCGAACAAGGCCGGCGGTCTCCGCATCTTCGTCGATGGCAAGAGCCGTCCGCTCGACACGCCGACGGACAAACTCTCCGCGACGATTCGCACCGACGCGCCGTTGCTCATCGGCACGCGCATCAAGGCGTTTCCGTTCAACGGCCTGATCGACGACGTGCGCTTCTACAATCGCCGGCTGAAGTCCGAGGAAGTCGCGAAGCTCGCGTCGCACGCGAACCTGTTGCTCGCGAAGATTCCGGCGGACAAACGCGACGACGAACAGAAGTCGGCACTGAAGGATTACTTCCGGAAGAACGCCGCCACAAGCTTCATCGCCGCGCAGGAACGCCTCGCGAAGCTGCGCAAGGACAAGGACGACCTGATGGAGGCGATTCCCGACACGATGGTGATGGATGAGCTGGAGAAGCCGCGCGACACGTTCATTTTCATGCGCGGAAATTTTCAGAGCAAAGGCGAGAAGGTCACCGCCGGCACGCCCGCCTGCTGGCCGCCCTTGCCGACGAACCAGCCGACGAACCGCCTCTCGCTCGCGCGCTGGCTCGTCGCCACCAACCAGCCGCTCACGGCGCGCGTCACGGTGAATCGCTACTGGGGCATGCTCTTCGGCACCGGCCTCGTGAAGACGGCGAACGACTTCGGCTCGCAGGGCGAACGCCCGAGTCATCCCGGGCTGCTCGACTGGCTGGCGTGCGAGTTCATGCAGGGCAGTGCCACCACAGCCTCCGAACCGAAGCCCCACGCTTGGGACGTGAAACATCTTCTCCGCCTGTTCGTCACCAGCGCGACGTATCGTCAGTCTGCGGTCGTCACCACGGAGAAGCTCGAACGCGATCCTTACAACCGCCTGCTCACCCGCGGTCCGCGCGTGCGGCTCGACGCGGAACTCGTCCGCGACAACGCGCTCGCGATCAGCGGACTGCTCAATGCGAAGATCGGCGGCCCTAGCGTGAAGCCGTATCAGCCGCCGGGCATCTGGGACGGCACCGATCACAAATACGAACAGAGCAAGGGCGCGGACCTCTACCGCCGCGGCATGTATGTCTTTTGGAAACGCGCGGCGCATTACCCGAGCTTCCAGACGTTCGACGCGCCGAGCCGTGAGACCTGCACCGTGCAACGCCCGCGCACGAGCACGCCGCTGCAATCGCTCGTGGTGATGAACGATCCGGTTTACGTCGAAGCTGCGCGCGCGTTCGCGACTCGCATCCTGCAACAGCGCGGTCTCAACCTTGAGGAGCAGCTCGCGTTCGCGTTCCGCGTCGCGCTGGCGCGTCCGCCGGAGAAAAAGGAGCTCGCCGTGCTGGAGAAGACCTATCGCGAACAGAAGGCGACCTTCGCGCAGGACAAGAAGGCCGCGGAGGACTTGCTCACCGTCGGCGAATCGCCACGCCCGAAGGACATCGATGCCGCCGAGCTTGCCGCGATGACCGGCGTCGCCAACGTCCTGCTGAATCTGAACGAAACCATTACGCGCTGAATCTCATGAACTGGATCGAAGACCTGAACACTCTCGCGTCGCGTCGCGCGTTTCTGGCGCGCAGTTCCACCGGGCTCGGCGCGCTCGCGCTCGGTTCGTTGTTGAACGGAAAACTCGGCGCCGCGGAAGCGAAACCGTCTGCGAAAACTTCTGGCGTCATCAAGACGCTGCACTTCGCGCCCAAGGCGAAGCGCGTGATTTATCTCTTCATGTCCGGCGCGCCGTCGCACATCGATCTGTTCGACCCCAAGCCGAAGCTGAAGGAGCTGACGAACACCGAGCTGCCGGCGTCCGTGCGCATGGGCCAGCGCATCACCGGCATGACGAGCGGCCAGAAGCAGTTGCTCTGCGTCGGGTCGCCGTTCGAGTTCAAACGCCACGGCAAGTGCGGCATGGAGCTGAGCGAACTGCTGCCGAACACTGGCAAAATCGCGGACGACATCTGCCTCATCCGCTCGATGCACACCGAGCCGATCAATCACGATCCGGCCGTAACGTTCTTCGCCACCGGCAATCAACAACCGGGCCGGCCCGTGATGGGTTCGTGGATCACGTACGGTCTCGGCAGCGAGAACGCGAACCTGCCCGGCTACATCGTCTTGCTCAGCGGCAGCGGTGGCCAGCCGCTTCAGGCGCGGTATTGGGGCAACGGCTTTCTACCCGGCGATTATCAAGGCGTGCAGTTCCGCGGCGCGGGCGATGCGGTCCTGTATCTCTCGAACCCGAAAGGCATTTCCAGCAAGACGCGACGGCAGCTCATCGATTCGATGCAGGAGTTGAACCGACGTCAGCTCGCCGTCATCGGCGATCCGGACATCGCGACGCACATCGAGAACTACGAGCTCGCCTACCGCATGCAGACGAGCGTGCCGGACTTGATGGACATCTCGAAGGAATCGAAAGCCACGCTCGAAGCCTACGGCGCGGAGCCGGGCAAGGCGTCGTTCGCGAACAACTGTCTGCTCGCGCGCCGGCTCGCGGAACGCGGCGTGCGCTTCATCCAGCTGTGCCATCGCGACTGGGATCACCACGGCGATTTGCCCAAGGGCATCCGCACACAGGCGAAGAACACCGATCAGGCCAGCGCCGCGCTCGTCGCCGATCTCAAGCAACGTGGCTTGCTCGAAGACACGTTGGTGATCTGGGGCGGCGAGTTTGGACGCACGTCTTACAGCCAGGGCGAGATCAAGAAGGACAGCTTCGGTCGCGACCATCATCCGCGCTGCTTCTCGCTCTGGCTCACAGGGGGCGGTATCAAGGGCGGCACAGTGTATGGC
>JBDHQG010000614.1:0-3167 GCA_039806925.1 Limisphaerales bacterium | reverse complement strand
CCTGTCCACGAGTTCACCAACGCGAACACCAAAGGGTTTGGCCAAACGAACGTTCATTTTCCAGTGCCCACCGCCTTGCAGAGCGGGACAGGCAGGATGCCTGTCCTACCTTCTACTACATCGTTCCGGCTCAGAGGTAGCTCAGCCATTTGCTTTTTCGACGGCGCTTGAGGTCGGCGAACCAGTGGCAGGCGGGATAGAGCAGCACGAGAACGGCGAACCAGGCGAGATAGACATGGGGCAGGTCGAACCCCGCGTCCGGCGGCGGTTTGGCGGGGTGGTTTCCGTAGAGCCAGTCGGCGCGGTCGAAGCGGATGAGATTCACGGCCACGGCGAGGCCGTGAATCAGCGGAAGGTGCAGCAGGTAGTAGAACAGCGGGACGCGTCCGATGACGAGGAGCGGTTTCAGGAAGTCGGATTTCCGGCGGTCCAGCCAGGCGAGGGCGAGCGCGGCGGGGCCGAGTGTCATCAACAGGTAGCAGAACGAGGGTGGATGCCTGGTGCAATCGAGCATTGAAAGCACGGTGCGGAATCCCGTCGGCTGCGAGGTCCATTCCCTGGCGTCACCGTAGAGGTTCGTGAAGCGAAGGAGGAAGAAGACCACGACGAGATTGGTGCCCACCCGCAGGAGCCAGCGCTGGCGAACGGGCGGCTCTTTTTGCATGACGGCGCCGAAGGCATACCCGATGGCCATGACGCCGATCCAGGGCAGGATTGGGTGCCTGGCGCTGAACTTGAATCCGTTCGCGAGTTCGATGTCGCCGCCTTCGTGGAGAATCCGCCAGAGCCAGCCCAGTGTTCCGAAGGTTTCCGGGGTGAGCGGATCGAGGGCGTTGTGGAGCGTGATGATGCCGGTCCCGGTGACGGCAATGGCCCAGGTCGGGAGGTGAATGAGTGCGGCCAGCGCGATCATGGACCAGCCAATCGCCCAGATGGCGAGGCCGCCTTGTTCCTCCGGGTGGAGGGCGAAGGACCATCCGGCCCGGGGAATCCATGTGAGCTCAAGAACGATCAGCCAGAGCCCGCGCGTGACGAGGAAATGAGAGAGTTCCTTGTTGGATTTGCCGCGTGTCCGCGACAGAAACGCGCCCGTGCCGGCGAGGAACACGAAGACAGGCGCGCAAAAGCAAGTGATCCATCGTGTGAGAAAAAGAGCGATGCCGTCGTCGGTGGCATGGGGCGGATCGATTTCGGGATAACCTGCGCTGTGAAAGAAGTGGCGCGTGTGATCGAGCGTCATCAACGCCATGACCAGGCCGCGAAGGAGGTCGATGGAGTCGAGTCGAGACGGCTTGGGCGCCTCAACTCGCATGGAACAACGGGGATGACCGGCGGTTCACGGACCTTCTAATGTCAGGCGATGGAAGTGATGTCGAACACTATTCCACGCGGGGCGGGAGTGGATCGAGTTCTCGCGAGATTGCTTTTTCCCCGGGAGACCGCTTAGCTCACGCCTTCATGCAAACAGCTCCAGGATTCAGCGGTTACGTCGAGTTCGCCCCCGGTTTTGCGCCGAGACCGGGCATCACCCATGTTCTTTTCGATTTTGACGGGACGTTGTCGATCGTGCGCGAGGGCTGGCCGGAGGTCATGGTGCCGATGTTCGTCGAGATGCTCCCCAGGGTGGCGGGCGAGACGGACGGGCAGAGGCGGCAGATGTGCCTGGATGACATCATGCGGCTGAACGGCAAGCAGACGATTTATCAGATGATTGAGCTGGCTGACCGCATCAAGGAGCGCGGCGGCACGCCGCAGGAACCGCTCTGGTACAAGCACGAATACCTGCGGCGGTTGGATGAACGGATCGCCGGGCGCAAGGAGGCTGTTCGCTCGGGCTCGCTGAACCGGGATTCGCTTCTCGTGCATGGCTCGCGCGCGTTGCTGGAGGGGTTGTTGAAGCGCGGCCTGACGTTATATCTGGCCAGCGGAACGGACGAGGTCTTCGTGAAGGAGGAGGCGGCGTTGCTGGACGTGGCGCGGTATTTCGGGACGCACATTTACGGAGCACAGGACAATTACCAGAATTTCTCGAAGAAGATGGTGATCGAGCGCATCCTGCGCGAGAACAGCATTCCGGGGGATCGATTGCTCGCATTTGGGGACGGGTACGTGGAGATACAAAACACCAGGGAGGCAGGCGGGCTGGCCATTGCGGTTGCGAGTGACGAGGCGAACAACGGCTCGGGCAAGGTGGACGAATGGAAGCGCCAGCGGCTGCTGGGGGTGGGGGCGGACGTGGTGGTGCCGGATTATCGTGATGCGGAGGCGCTGTTGACGAAAATTCTCGGGCGGTAGGCGGAGGGCTTACAAGAAGCAGGCGTCGAAGGGAAAGAAAACGCCGGGCCAGGGAAGCTTAGGCGTTCCCCAGCCCGGCGAGTTTCCTGGCGTCTGTTGAGTAGCAGTCAAGCTCTGTTCCGCTTTCAGCTGTTCAGCGTGAGCGTGAGAGCCTTTCGATAAACAGTACCCGACGCGTTCGGCTGCTGTTCCCGAGCCCCAACCAGTTCTCCCCACATCAACTGCTTTGGGTTTGGGTCCGCTCGATACTTCTTGGATTCCCGATTGCGTCCAAAATGTTACGAGCACAAGACCGCAGGCTTTCATTGTTTAATTGCGGCGAAACAGGCGAGATCTAACAAAATAAATAAAATATTTTTCAGACGGACGGTTGACGCCTGGATGAAACGAAGGGTGCCTGCGGCTTAACCTGCTTGAAAACAGCGGGTTGCGGATTTGGAAAGAGTTAGATGAGCTCTTTTTCCAAGGCGGCGATTTCTGCCCGGAGCAATGGCGCGATGCGGAATTTAGCCATGTAAATCTGCGCCCGGTTCACGTTGAGCATCCGTGCGACCTGGCCTATCGGCAGTTGCTGGGTCACGAAAAGGTCGAACATCTGGAACTGCTTCGGCTTCATTTCTCTGCGGACGCGATCCGTGGCGATCTGGAGGATGATGCGACGCCATTCTTCATCCCATTGCTGCTCAAAATCGTATGAAGGATCTGGAATGTTTTCCAGCGGCTCTTCTTTGTTGTGAGACGATTTTGCTTTCTGCCGGCTGGGCAATCTCTTTTCGATCTGCCTGCTGATCGCCCGGTGGGTGATCGTGAACAACCATCCCTTAAAGGAGCCCACGGCCGGGTCGTAGGTGAATTCCGGGATCTGCCTGGCC
>JBDHQG010000613.1:0-3168 GCA_039806925.1 Limisphaerales bacterium | reverse complement strand
GAGGGCGCTGTGAATCGCGGTGTTGTTGCTCTCGGTGCCGCAGCTCGTGAAAACAATCTCCTTCGGGTCGGCGTTGATCAGCGCGGCGAGCTTCGCGCGGGCGTCATCCAGATGTTTCTTCACCTGCTGCCCAAACTGGTAGGCACTGGAGGCGTTGCCCCACATCTCATGAAGAAAGGGCAACATCGACTCGATCACTTCCGGCGCGACACGGGTGGTCGCGTTGTTATCGAAATAATAATGCTTCTGCTGACTCATATCGGGAACTACGCTGGAACGCTCGATCTGCTAAACAAGAACGCCTGATCCAGCGTGGCGGAAAGACTAGGTCGGTTCGGACAGAGCCACGAGAAGATTTTTGCGAGCATCGCCCGGCCGGGAACGACATTGACAGCACGGTTCGGAACCGCTAGGTTATTATTACTAAATTTAGTAAAACACTTATGATTAAAACTGAGACGCCGCCTAAAGTGACTCACAATGAGTTAATCAAAGAGGCCACGCCGACTTTGGCGGGAACTATTGCGACCACCGTGGCCTCCGGCACGGACCAGTTTTCGGCGGACGACCAGCAGTTCATCAAGTTCCACGGCATCTACCAGCAGGATGACCGCGATCTGCGCAAGACGGCGAAGAAATACATGATGATGATTCGCGGGCGCATCCCGGGCGGAGTGATGACCCCGGCGCAATGGATCACCTTCGATGATCTGGCGTCCACTTACGGCAACAACACGCTGCGCATCACCACGCGGCAGAGCATCCAGTTCCACGGCGTCGTGATGTCCGGGCTGGGACCGCTCATCAAGAAAATCAACGAGAGCCTGCTGTCCACTCTCGCGGCCTGCGGCGACGTGAATCGCAACGTCATGGCGGCGCCCACGCCCGTCCAGACGGCGGCGCGGGCGCAGATGATGGAAGATGTCCAGCGCGTGGTCCAGGCGCTGGCGCCGAAGACGGGCGCGTATCACTCCATCTGGATCGATGGCGTGCAGTTGAGCCTGGAAGATCCGAAGAACAAGGACTTCGTCGATCCGCTCTACGGCAAGACCTATCTCCCGCGCAAATTCAAGACGGCCTTTGTGATGCCGCCATCCAACGACCTGGACGTCTTCACCAACGACCTGGGCTTCATTGCGATTGTCGAGAACGGCAGGCTCACCGGCTACAATCTCGCGGTCGGCGGCGGCATGGGGCGCAGCCACGGCAACTCCGTGACGTATCCGCGACTGGCGGACGTGATCGGTTTCCTCAAACCGGAGCACGTCGTCGGGGTTGCGAAGGCGGTGCTGACGATTCATCGCGATTTCGGCGACCGCACCGATCGCAAACATGCGCGTTTGAAATACGTCGTGCAGGAACGCGGCGTGGACTTCATCCGCGCTGAAGTGGAGCAGCGCGCCGGGATCAAGCTGGAGGCGGTGAAGCCCTATTCCTTCACGACCACGGGCGACGCCTATGGCTGGCACAAGGCGCTGGATGGAACGAATTTCCTCACGCTGTTTGTCGAGACAGGCCGCGTCAAGGACGTCGATTCCGTCCGCCAGAAGACTGCATTGCGCGCGGTGGCGGAGAAGTTCAACCAGATCGAGTTCCGCCTCACCGCGAATCAAAACGTCATCATCGCCAACGTCAGCGACGCGGACAAAGCCGGCATTGAGGCGCTGCTGGCGGAGCACGGCGTCAAGACCACCAATCAGACGAGCATCCTGCGCGCGGCGGCGATGGCTTGTCCCGCGTTGCCCACTTGCGGCCTCGCGCTGGCGGAAAGCGAACGCATGTTGCCCGGCCTCGTGGATCGCATCGACGCGGTCTGCGCTGAAGTGGGGCTGGCGGGAGAGGAAATCATCATCCGCTCCACCGGCTGCCCCAACGGCTGCGCGCGTCCCTACATGGCGGAGATCGCGTTCGTTGGCAAAGCGCCCGGACGTTACCAACTCTGGCTGGGCGGCAACACGTCCGGCACGCGATTGAACAAGCTCTTCAAAGACATCGTGAAGGAAACGGACGTGGAGGCCGAGCTTCGCCCCATCCTCTCCCGCTACGCGAAGGAACGGAATGCCAGTGAGCGCTTCGGCGACTGGTGCGACCGGGTGTTTTTGAAGGAGCAGCCTGCGGCGAATTAGCTTCCAGTTCTCCAAACATGGATCCTTCTGAGCGCATGGCGGATGGCATTGATTACATCGTCTCGGCCGATTGCAGATGAAAATCCCGAAGTCATTTCCCTGCCAAGGCAGCGAGCGCAACTTCGCGCCGTCTGTTGAATTGATCATTTTTCAGGAAAATGGCATTGTCTCTCCATGCGTGAGCGCCTCATCAAGCCGGTGGTCAGCTTCTCGCGCGGCTTCGCGGAAGCCGATGCGAAGGAGCGGGCCTTCTGGCATTCGCGCACGCCGCAGGAACGGCTCTGGCACCTGGAGTATTTGCGGGAACTGAACTATGGACCCCAGGCATCTGCCGCCCGACTTCCGCGAATTCCTCGAGTGTCTCAACGCCGCTGGGGTTGAGTATCTGCTCATTGGCGGCCATGCCGTCGCCTTTCACGGCTATCCTCGCGTCACCTCGGACATGGATGTGTGGATCAACGGCACGACTGAAAACGCTGAGAAGGTGCTGGCCGCAGTCCGCAGTTTCTTCGGCGCCGACATGGCGGGGTTGACGGCGGCGCAACTGCTCGACCCGGAAATGGTCACGCACTTCGGAGCGCGCCCGCATCTCATCGAGGTGTTGAACAGGATTTCCGGCGGGGATTTTTCCAAAGCGTGGCCGCGCCGGGTCGCCACGGACTATGATGGAGTGCCGGTGCAAATGATCGGCCTCGAAGACTTGAAACAGAACAAGCTGGCCAGCGGACGTCCCAAGGACATTGCTGATTTGAGCCAGCTCTGACGACACATGCCCTACTCCCATCCGCAACCGCTGGAAAGACACGCCGCCTTCAAGCAGGTGCGCCTGCTGATTCCCGGGGCCGCGGCGCTGGCGCTGTCGGCGGGCTTCATCAATTCGGTGGCGCTCGGTTTCTTTCACACGCCCGTGAGCCACATGACGGGCGCCATCTCGCACTTCGGAATCGACACCGCGAGCGTCCGGTGGCCGGACGCATGGTCATCGCTTCTAATCATTCTTGGTTTTGTGTCTGGCGCTGTCTTGAACGGCGTGATCGTCGGC
>JBDHQG010000038.1:0-13888 GCA_039806925.1 Limisphaerales bacterium | reverse complement strand
TAACCAGCGGCATTTATGAGGAAGGTCGGCTTCGTTTCATCCAGCAACCGGCATAGCGAATCAAATCGCGTGTAGCCCACCTCGCCTCGCGAAACGCAACAGAATTTCATTCCGCGCCGCTTCAATTCGCGTTCAAACGCCTGCCCGACATAGCCCGATGCCCCGAGTAACAAAATCATATCGCTGACGGAAAGGGACCGTAGAAACGCCTTCTGACCCAGCGAAGTAAATCGTCACTCTTTCGCGTATTGCTTTCCAAACAGACCCTCATTGCTTCCGGCACGCCTCCGCTAGCACCTCAGCAAGGTAGATACGATATTCGCATTTTGGAATCTTCGTGATCAAGGCTTCAAACTGGCCGTTGGTGAGAAAGCCCTTCCGGAAGGCCGCCTCTTCAGGACAACCAATCTTGATCCCCTGACGCTTCTCGATCGTCTGCACATACGCAGACGCATCGTGCAAGCTGCTGCTGGTTCCCGCATCCAGCCAGGCAAAACCCCGGTTCAACCGACCCACCCGCAACTGCCCTCGACGCATATACTCCACGTTCACATCGGTGATCTCCAACTCGCCCCGCGCCGATGGTTTCATCGCCTTGGTGATGCCCACCACCGCGTTGTCGTAGATGTAAAGCCCGGGCACCGCGTAATTGCTCCTCGGCTGCTTCGGCTTCTCTTCAATCGACACCACCTTGTCATTCGCGTCAAACTCCACCACTCCATATCGCTCCGGATCATTGACATGGCAGCCGAAGATCGTCGCGCCCGTCGTGAACTCCACAAACGCCTTTTGGAAGCTGTCACCACCGTAGAAAATGTTGTCGCCGAGAATCAGCGTCACGCAATCGGATCCGATGAAGCTTTCCGCAATCAAGAACGCCTGGGCGATCCCCTCGGGTTTCGCCTGTTCGCGATACTCGATCCGGAGACCCCATTGATTCCCGTCACCAAGCAGTTGCCGAAACCGCGGCAAGTCATGCGGCGTGGAAATCAGGCAGAACTCCCTTATACCGGATTCAATCAGCGTGGTCAGCGGATAGTAGACCATCGGTTTGTCATAAACCGGCTGAAGTTGCTTGCTGGCCACAAGGGTCAGCGGATAAAGCCGGGAGCCAGCGCCTCCGGCGAGAATGATGCCTTTCATGTTTGAACGGTTCCGGGCCGTCACCCATACAACTACCACTATTTATCGGCTCCAGAAAGAACTTGGAAAGCATCTTTGTATGTCAGCAGGAATGACGACAAATGTTTTGCATTCTTCGCCCAGTCGCCTGGTAGAATCCACTTCCCCGCTCCAAAAAAATGGGCGTCGCGAGAAAGTCCCGCGACGCCCATCGTAAAATGGCTTATGCTCAAACGGACAGGTTCAAGCAGCCGCCAGCGAAAAAAGCACCCTAATTCCGCCAGCGAAACGCGCCGGCAATGCCTCCAAACGCAAGGCTCAGCAAAAACAACGAACCTCCAGCATCGGGCGTCGAAACCGGAATACGATCGATGGCAGTTCCACTGACAGTGATATTGTCAATGCGACTCGAACCAGCAGTACCAATTCCAGCACCGTTTACAGCCGTTCCACTCATGACCACCAATCGGAAGAAAACCGAGGCATCATCGTTAATCGTGGTCGCTGCACTGAGATCTCTCGAAAAGCTGGTGAAGGAACTGCCGACAGCAAAGGAAGACGAGAACTGCGAAAAGGAACTTCCATCAATGCTATAAAAGAGGCCAAAATCTTTCGGCCCCGTGCTACTGCTCATCTGGTCCCAACTGACTGAAATATTCTCAAAGTCACGGGTATCCACCTCAAACTGCCAATAGTCTCCAACCGCCCATGTATTTGCGCTGAAGGAGTTGGCAGAGCCGCTTCCTGCCGGAGTTGTCCAATCTGTGCTGCCGCTCGCGTGAACACCAAATGCCTTGTCATTGGCGTTTCCATTATTCGCGCCAACAATCGGGCTGGTGCTTGAATTGCCTTGATCTGCCGGCGTGTCAGTTTCAAACGTCCACTGGCTGATGATCGTCGCCGCATGGATGGAAGTGCCAGCCAGTAAAAGCAGAGCCAGCGAGGTAAGTTTTAGTTTCATGAGTCGTTTTGGTTGTGTGTTTTCTTCAGCGGTTCCTTTTGATCTTTGTGAGTCGACTAATTCTGCCGACGCGGCGAATCGAATCAGCACATCTGAACAGTGTCAACTCAAAACACGCAAAACACAAAACTCTCCGTTGTTGCTTTAATCTTCCAAAACTTCGCCACTTGAATGCATTCCGTCGCCCCGGCAAACCTTCACGTCATCCTTGTTGGAGATGGGATGCATCGACCGGAATTCCTTCAAAAAAAGTCGATCCAACAGTTGTGCAGACAATATCCCCGCCAGCGCCATCTCATCGGTTTCTCCCATGGGTTTCCCGTCTCCAAGCCTCCGCACAAACTGCGCGACTGCGTTTGGCTCAAACAATCCCGTTGCCTGAATCGCCTTCTCGTCCAGCAGCTCTTCCACGTAATCCGCGCCCTCGACTCCGAAGAAGCTGCGTTGAATCGGCGCGCGGTAAGGTCGTTTGGGACGATGCGCAATCTCCGCAGGCAGCCAGTCCTTCGCGACTTCGCGGACGATGTGTTTGTCGCGCAGGACACGGAGCTTCATTCGCGCCGGCAGTTGATTCGCGAACTCCACCACTCGGTGATCGAGAAACGGGTATCGGCCTTCGACCGAGTGCGCCATCGCCACACGGTCTCCTTGGGACGAGAGGAGGTACTGCGACAGGAAAACCGAGATCTCCCAATACTGATCTTTCTCCAACGTTCCCCAGCGCGAAAAATTCTTCGGCAATGAAAGCGAGCGCACATGCTCCTCCGCGCTGGTCAACATGACCGCCTTTAGCTCCGCCGAAAAGAACCGGCAGGTGCGGCGGTTGTTCCGCCAGCGAATCAGATGCGAATACCACGGGCACTCCACGTCGGTGAGACGCTCCTTGAAGAAGGCGGTGAGAAACGCGCCCTTGCTCTGCGCGAGCCGTCCGATGTCCTGGTAGAGCCGCTCGATCAGTTGCGGTCGCCAGGTCGATTCCGGCTGACGCGCCCAGAAGCGGCGCACTTTCGCTTCCTTGAAGATGTCATATCCGCAAAAGAACTCGTCTGCGCCTTCGCCGGTCAACACCACCTTGAAACCTGATTGATGGACCAGGCGAGAGAGAAGGAACATCGGCGCGGGCGACGTCCGCATCACCGGCATTTCGGTATGCCAGATGACCTCGGGAAAGATTTTTCCAATCTCCGCGTGTGTCGCCTGCACGACCTGATGCTCCGTTCCGAGATGAGCCGCCATCCTGCGTTGAAACTCGCTCTCGTCGTAGTTCGCGTCATTGAAGGCGATTGAAAATGTGGTCAGCTTGTTCGGCGTGAAGCGGCGGATAATCGCCGCGATCGTGGAGGAATCCAGTCCACCGCTCAAATACGCGCCCACGGGAACGTCCGCCCGCAACCGAATCCGCGTCGCGTCGATGAGCAACTCGCGAAACTGTTCGACGTACCCGGCGTCCGTCGTCGACAGATCGCTTGACGCCGGTATGTTTCCGGCAAACTGCAGTGACCAGTACGGTTCGACCTTCACCTCGCCGTGCGACGCGATCAGGCAGTGCCCCGCCGGCAGTTCCCGGACCCCTTGGAAAATCGTTCGTGGCGCCAAGGGCCCCCAGAACGTAAACACCTGCTCCAACCCGACCGGATCGATGGCCCGTTCCAAAGTTCTGTCGGCGAACAGTGCCTTGACCTCCGAGGCGAACAACAGGCGTCCGGGTTGTTGCACATAATAGACCGGCCGAACACCGAGGCGATCTCGTCCAAGGAACAGCGACTTCTTGCGCGCATCCCAAATCGCAATCGCGAACTGTCCGTTGAACCGGTTGAGACACTGCGGGCCGTCCTCTTCAAACGCATGAAGGATCACTTCCGTGTCCGAATGCGTCGCAAACACATGCCCCTTCGCCTCCAGCTCCTTTCGCAGTTCGATGTAGTTGAAAATCTCCCCGTTGAAAACCACCCAAAGCGATCCGTCTTCGTTCGAGATCGGTTGCTGCCCGCCGCCGAGATCGATGATGCTCAACCGCGCGTTCCCCAGCGCCGCCTGATCATCCAGATACATCCCGAACTGATCCGGCCCGCGATGCCGGATCATCCCCAGCATCCCGCGCAACAACGTTTCCCGTCCGGTAGGATCACCCGCCCGCTCGACGATTCCAGCAATGCCACACATTATCGCAAATCAACCTTCCGAATCTTGCCCGAAGGCGTTTTCGGCAATTCCGCACGAAACTCAACCTGCTTCGGCACCATCAAGTCCTCAAGGTGCGCCTTGCAATGCGCGAGCACTTGCGCTGGCGTCAATTCGCACCCGGGTGCCACGACAAACGCCTTGATCGCCTGGCCCAGCAATGGATCCGGAATTCCCACCACGGCGACTTCCGTGACACCTTCAATGCCGTAGATCACATTCTCCACCTCGCGGGGCGCGACCTTTTCGCCCCGGCACTTGATGATGTCATCCTTGCGCGAAACAAAGTAGAGATAACCCTCTTCATCCGAACGAAACAAATCCCCGCTGTAGCAGAGTCGCTCTCCGGAAACCGGCCCCGGCCGGAAACGTTCGCGCGTCGCCTCGGGATTGTTCCAGTAACCGCGCATGACGTGGCGTCCGCGCACCACCAATTCCCCAATTTCCCCCGGCGGAACGCGTCGCCCGTCGTCGTCCTCCAGCCAGACTTCCGTCCCAGGAATGGCCCGTCCGACCGACGCCGGGCGTCGATCCACCTCCTCGGGTGGCAGGTAAACCGTGCGCGCCACCTCGGTCAACCCGTGCATCAGATACAACTGCACCGCAGGAAACTTTTCGCGCAAGCGCCGCACATGTTCCACCGGCAATGCCGCGGCCGCATTCGTCATGTAGCGCAGGCTGGAAAGGTCGAACGACTTCAAATCGATGCCGAGCAAGATTGCATACACTGTCGGCACGCCCGCAAAACCGGTCACGCGCTCCGCCGCCATCCGCTTCAACACCACAGCGGGGAAGGTGAAAGAATCCTCCAGCACCAGCGTCGCTCCGGAACAAACAGACGCCATCAATTGGTAAAGCCCGTAGCTGAAGGAAAGCGGCAGCACACTCAGCACGATGTCATCGGAACTGTTGCGCAAGTATTGGACGATGGATTGCGTGACAAACACCACGTTGCCATGATCGCACATCACCCCTTTTGGTTCGCCAGTGCTGCCCGACGTGTAGATCAGGCAGGCGAGATCGAGATTGGTACCCGCCCCGGACGGTGGAGTTTCGGGAAATTGCGCCGCAACTGCTCCGAACGTCATTGTGTCCGGGGACGCAGGCGCTGTGACTCCGGCTCTTTCCCTCAACACCACCACCTTGAGTGAAGGCTTTGGGGAGTTTTGAAAGGGACTTATCCCTGCGGACAGCAACCCCGCGTCGGCGAGTATGCCGGATGCCCCGCTGTCGTTCAGAATGTATTCCAGCTTCTCCTGCTTGGTGGTCGGATTCACCATCACAAACACCGCGCCTGCCTTGAGCACGCCGAAGATTCCAATCACAGCCTCAACCACGTTGCCCAAATAGATCGCAATCCGCTCTCCGCGGCGCACTCCGTGCGCCAACAGGGCATTGGCCAGCCGGTTCGATGACACCTCCAGCTCGCGAAAACCAACCCGCAGCCCGCCGCAGACCAGCGCCGCCTTGTCCGGCCACCGTTGCGCGGCATCGGTCAAAAAATCATGAACCAACATGCGAAAAGGCGCCGGGAAGAACCCGAGCGCCTGAGCGAAGTGAAATCAGCAGTGAAGGACGCCGCCCATCAAGCCGCCGCCTTGAGCTTTCTTTCGAGAAACGCGCAGATGAGATCGATGGAATCCAGGTTGTCCGGCAACGTTTCCTCGGCATCAATCTTGATCGAAAACGCCTCCTCCAAAAACGCCACAAGTTCGAGCACACCCGTCGAATCCAGAATTCCCTTCTCCAAAAACGACGTGTTGTCCTGCAGGTCATTTGCCTGCCCGAACAGAAAATTCTCAATGATGTATCCGCGGACCTTTGCTCGCATGTCACTCATAAATCGTGTCTCAGAAATTACTGCGGTCGCTGATGGCTTCATCGACCGCCATCTCGGCGCTCTAAAGCTGAATCTCCCGCACTTCGTCCACCAATACAGGCGGCAGATGATGATAACGCGTTGCCGAGCGTTTCCGGTCGATGTCGATCCAGACCCGATGCACCTGCTCCACCGTCATCCCGGCCGCCTGCGCCGTCTCTTCAACGGAACGTTCGTGATTCTTCCCGTGCAGACAATGATCCATCTGCTGATACGGAACGAGGAAGTAAAACTCGTCCTGGCCCTGGGCCAACCCGTACGTATCGGTGGTCGGCGCGCGCCGGCAAATCGCCTCCGGCACTCCGAGATGCTCGGCCAGCCGATACACCTGGGTCTTGTAGAGATGCGCAATCGGCTTCACGTCCGCCGAGCCGTCGCCATTTTTCACGAAAAAACCCTGATCGTACTCCAGCCGGTTGGGCGTTCCCGCCACCGCAAAGTTCAAACGATCCGCGTGATAATACTCCAGCATCTTGCGGACGCGCTGTTTGAAATTGGTCGCCGCGACAATCGCCAGATAGGTCTTCAGCGGCAGACGTTCCCGCACCGTTTCACCGGACGGCGATTCCGCCACCACTGAAAAAAAGCTGAATCCCGTGGCGTCCGACGCATGTTGAATCACGATCTTCGATTTCCAGCCTGCGCCATACGCGGGAATAACCTCACGCACCGCCTCATCGTAGCGGCGGTAGAAACCCACTGCTTCCAGAACGCCGCTGATGTCCTCATAGGCGGATTCGATGCCGAACGTCTCCGCCACGAGGCGGCTGAGCGACGGCGTCTCTGCATCCGAATGACGCTCCGGCATCAGCAAGCCAAAGACCCGTTCGCGACCAAGCGCTTTTACTGCCACGGCGACGGTGGCCGAGCTGTCGATTCCTCCCGAGATTCCCACCACCAGTCCACGACGCTTGAGATCTTTGGAAAGAATCTGCCGAAGGCGTTCCCCGATATGTTGCGCCGCCGCGTCCACATCGAACGCCATCCAATCCGGGGAATTCTGTCGTTGCGTCATTGTTTCCAGCCTATCCCGACCGTCCGGGGATGTTCAATGTCACGTTTCCGTCGCACGACGGTTGGAGCCATCGCTTCGCCTCATCAGTACCGCGTCCGCAAAATCAATCCATAGTGCTTCCGCACGAAGTCAAGGAAGCGCCGGTGAAGGCGGTCCTGCGATTCAGTCGCCCAGAAGCCATCCACATCGTAGGAAGCGACACGGCGTCCATCCCGATGAAACTCGATGACATCCTCGTCGGGTTTGGAAACGAACACGATGCCGCACCCGGTTTCAAACCTCCGGTTGTCAGCCGAAGCCTTTCGCTCCAACCCTTCGTGTTCGAGGAATTCCTTGATCATCTTCTCGTGATAGAATTCCGGTTTGCGACGGGAGAAGCGCAGCAGTTTGGCTTGATCCAGTTTCTGCGTGGCTTCGCTGCTCAATTGCAGCCGGGTATTCGCCGGCACACGTCCGGAGATGACGACGCCCGGGTTGATGATGCAGTTGGTTTCGACCCAAGACCCGGGCAGAAACAACACCCCCATCCCGGTCCAGACAAAATCTTCCAGCACCACCTCCGCAAACAACGCCGGATAACCACGCGTCACCGGCAGGAATGAACCATGCGTATAAATGGTCGAGCGCGGTCCAACGCCGCAGTAGAAACCCAGCTTCACATCCTCGTCGCAATGAACGACCGCATGCGCGCCGAGGATGCAGTTATCTCCGGCGTGAAAACCTTTGTCTCCTTTTATCTGACACCCAAAGCTGACAATCGTGCTGCTGCCGATGGTGAGCCGATCCACGCTGATAAAGACGAAGGGCCGGATGTCGACATCGTTGCCCAATTCCATCTGGTTCGCACAGATGAACGACAGCAGCGGAAGCCGGGTGTTCCGGCCCACCCGATGACCCGCCAGACGAAACAACCAGCGTGTCGGGGCAGAGGGCAGGAAGAACCCCAGCACAGCCGCCCAGCGGGCAACAAAACGTGTCTTCACCGTGGAACTGAGACCAAAACGATTACTCCAAATTACGGTCAACAGCCGCTCTCGCCGGCGCTTTCAGCAGGCCGGGACTCAACCACCAACAGGCACGAAGTATCTCCAAGCTTCACCCAGCCGGCCCGCATTGAGATGCGACTTCTCCACGCTGATTCTCCACAGTTCCCGTGACAATGATGGATCGAGAGAGAGAGGGGATGACTGAATCCTCTGCCGGCCCGAATAGTAACCGCCCGTTTGACCCCGAAGTTCGGGCGCCGTGCAAAGGTATGATAAATCCTGACCGGCCCGATGCGACGTGAGCAATTGTCGCTTGGCAACGTAATAACCGATGTGCTTCAGCCACGCCCCAAGGCCATTGTTCAACCCCAACCGAGTGGCCACGCCACCCGGATCAAAGGCATTTACCGTGACAGCAGTGCCCGTCAATCGACGAGCCAACTCGTAGGCAAACATGATATTGGCAAGCTTTGAACCGCCATAGGCCAGCTTTCGATCGTAGTTCGCCGCTGTCAGCATCCATCCTGCCGGCGGAGTGACGCCATGAGCACCCGAGCCCAGCGTGATGATCCGGCCACCCGGAGACCGCAACAGTCGTTCAAGCAACAACGCGGTCAGCAGAAAGTGCCCGAGATGATTTCCTGCAAACGTGCGTTCAATCCCGTCCGAGTTCGCTCCATAAGCATCAAAACGGGCGCCTGCATTGTTCACCAGAACATCGATCACGCTGAAGCGCCTGCCGATCCCGGCCGCCAGGGACTCAACATCCCGCTCTGAAGTCAGATCGGAGCGGATGAATTGCGCCATGTCGGATCCGTATTGCCGGCGGATGCAGGAACTCAATGCCTCTCCTCGGCTTTCGTTGCGCCCGACTAGAATCAACCTCGCTCCCTGTTTTGCCAACGCCATGGCCGTCGCACGTCCGATCCCGGAAGTTGCCCCGGTGATGACGCATGTACGCTCACGAACCGGCGCCGTCTCGTTTGCCTTCGGTCCCATCATCTCCGTCGCCTTCCCGTCAGAAATCCTCACCAAGATCAAGCTTCCTCAAAGATCACCCTTCTGCGCCGGCTTCCCGACGGCCGAAAACAGGTTCAACCAGACCGGGCGCAACAAGGCCATCCGCACCACATCGCGTCGCTCCCGGCTGATCACAACATCTTGAAAAAATACTCCTTCCAGCTCGAAGCCGAACTTCCGGTTCAGATTCAAATTCCGGATGTTTGTATCCATCGAATGCACGTATATTTTTTCAAAACCCCGAATCAAAAAGGTGTGATAAAGGAAGAGAAAAGTCGCCCGCTTGCCTATCCCCTTCCCGTGCATGGTCGGATCCCCGATCAACTTTCGCATCTCCAGCCTGGCTGCATCACGATCCATCCCCTCCGCACCGATCATTCCCACCAGCGTTGACGCAAAGTAGATGAGAAAATACTCGCGCTGGGCATCCTGAAGGTAACGCGCCAGTCCCGGAGTCGAGTCGGGAAAGGGGGGATGAAACGTTTCGCGCATCGATGACGACCGCAGCCACGACACCACTTGAGGAATCGCGTGTTCTTCGAAGGGAGCAATCGAAACATCCCCCAGTTTCAACCGTCGCCTCGTCGCCCAGTCGTCCACCACATCCGCCGCCGCAAAGAGGTGCCGATGCGTATCCTGTGCGGCACCAGCAGGAGCCTCAAATTGCATCACGCTGTCGAGCAAGTGGCCGGCGACGCTCAACACATCCGGGCCAGCCACGCCGTAGTTGATCATTTCCCGATAGAAACTCCGGGCCACGAGCTTCAGCATTTGTTCGTGATGCTGGCGGGCCAGTTCGCCCGCAGGAGGCTGGTTGCGGTCGGGTGTGGGCGTCATTGAACGGAAGGGTGTCTGCGAAACCGCTCAACCTTGTTACGCAGAATGAAGGACGGGGAGAGAGCGTTGCGACAACCGCAAAATGAGGTTCAGGAGAGCCCGCTTTTCTTGATTTTGCCGGTGGCTGTCTTCGGAAGCTCATGGCAGAACTCCACGATTTTTGGGACCATGTAATCTTCCAAACGGGAACGACAATGGGCAAAGACCTGCCTCTCTGAAATAGTTGTGTCGTCGGTAACTATGAACGCCTTGATCGCGTGGCCAAGAATTGGGTCCGGAACTCCGATCACCGCAACCTCGCGCACGCCGCTCATGCCGTACAAAACGCTTTCCACTTCCTTCGGCGCCACCTTTTCACCCCGGCTCTTGATGATGTCGTCCTTGCGGCCCACGAAATAGAAGTAGCCATCGTGATCCATGCGGAAAAGATCGTTCGTATAGCAGAGGCGAGTGCCGGTGTTGGGATCGGTGCGAAAACGCCTTTCCGTGAGGTCCGGCGCGTCCCAGTACCCCCGCATTACATGACGCCCGCGCACCACCAGTTCTCCCGTCTCGCCCGGCCCCAGTCGCGCCCCCGTTTCATCCTCCAGCCATGCTTCCGTCCCCGGGATTGGAACGCCGACAGATCCCGGTCTCCGGTCGAGCTCTTCCGGCGGCAGATAGAGCGTCCTTTTCGTTTCCGTCAACCCATACATCGAAAACAGGCGCGTTTGGGGAAACTTCTTGCGCAGGGCCTCAATGTGGCTGACCGGTAGCGCAGCCGCCGTGTTTGTGAGGTATCGCAGGCTCGATAGGTCGAACTTGGAAAGATCCATCGGCAGGAGCAGTGAATAAACGGTCGGGACTCCGGGAAATCCCGTCACTCGTTCCTGTTCGATTCGTTTCAGGATCGCCGCCGGAAAAGTAAACGAACGTTCCAGCACCAGCGTCCCGCCAAACTTAAAAGTCATCAACAGCTGGTAAAGCCCGTAGTCAAACGACAAGGGCAGCGCATTGATGACGACATCTTCCCCGGTGTTGCCCAGATACTCGATGATGGCACCGGCCGCAAACGCCACGTTCGAATGATCACTCATCACCCCCTTGGGCTCGCCGGTCGAACCAGAGGTATAGATAAGACAGGCAAGGTCCAAATCCATGTTCGTCCGGGCCGGCCGCATCACCGATGCCTGATCCATGACGTCGCGAAAACTCCTGTGCGGGAATGGACGGCTCACCGAGCCGTCGGCTTCGGTTCCACATAAAATACACCCCTGCAACGACGGCACCTCCAGCGAGGTTACAGCAGCGATTCCTTCACCAGCCGATCCCACTTCCCCGATCGCCACCCGTGCCCGGCAGTTATTCAGGATATAGAGGAGCTTGTCGCGTTTCGTCGTCGGGTTGACGACCACAAATACGCCTCCTGCCTTGGCGACACCAAAAATGCTGACGACGGTTTCTACCGAATTCTGGAGGTAGATTGCCACGCGATCTCCACGCAGCACGCCCATCTCCTTGAGACCGGCCGCCAGACGATTGGCCATCGCATCCACTTCCTCATAGGTGAGCCGGCGGCCATCGCATACCAGAGCAGTTTTCTGCGGAAGGCGCTCGACGCTTTGCTCGAGAAAATCACGAACCAGCAGACAATGGCGGCCTGATGTGACAACAGAAGATTTCAAAATACTCATGGAACCCAAATACAACAACCCGTCATGAGTACATCGGCAGCGTTCAACGATGTGTTATCCGGTAAAGCGGATTGGTCCGGAGGGAAAGACGCCTGGGATAACCAAAGTCGCCAATCACACCGAGGCATCGGACCTGCAACCCATGCCGTTCCGCCTGAGCGGTCAGCGACTCGATTGTATGCCTCACATACTTTCCCGGGTGCTCCGGATGACGAAATTCATAATGGTCGGGGGCAAAGGTATCTCCCAGAAACTGCCCGCCGTTTCTCAGACGCGAACGAATCATGCTCAACAATCGATGCATCATCTCGTCGCCGAAATAGTACAGAATCTGCGAAGCCCACATGAAATCGAACTGGTGTCCGTTCAACTCCGGATCACCAAAGGTGCCTGACAAGATCAGTCGCGGTTTTTTGTGGGACAGCTTGTGCCGACCGACCTGTTCGTGAGCCGCATCCATTCGCACTGGGTCGATATCCACGCCACAATACCCGCCGGGCTCCAGATGACGAATGAAACCAATCCCGCCTTGGAGCGGCCCACAACCGATGTCGAGAAGAGTATGGTGGGGTTTCAGTCCGTTCCTTGATAACAACTCAAGGTGGTACGCCTGAAGTTTGTTCCAGAACCCCAAGGGTCCGACCATCGCCTCGAGGCGATGCCGCTCTCCTAACCCAGGAACAAACGCACGCAAACAGTACAGCTGACGGCGGGACCGCATCAGAAAACGCCTGACCTGATGACTTATGCCGATCTGTGCTGACGTGGACATCTTGGGTATTTTCTTGCCCGAAGAATGAAGAAGGAAATTAGAAATCGACCTGTGGTTTTGCGGATTCCACAGCCTGGCGGTGCAATAGAGAGCCTGAATTCGTTCTGAGATCGGTGAAGGTCGGCAAGGAAGGTGCGCATCCCCAGTATTCAGCCCTCATGGGTGAATAAAATACTTTCTTCTGTCGAAGCCGCGTCAGCCAGCCAGTTGACTGAATCACACGCTCAACTCGGGGGTCCACATAAAGCGGGATCCAGAAAATGCACAATATCCGGCGCGGGCGAACTTCCAAGGTCTGACGAATTCGCGCCAACACCGCCCGCAACGTTGCGTAGCCAAAAGGGTCGCCAAAGAAGAATATGTCTCCGTCTCGATAGTCCATCTGAACCGCATCCCCGACTTTAATCTCAATGGGAGACATCCGCAGACGGAGCGTTCCGGCGTTCGCTTCCGCCATCTTGGCAAAATCAGAAGAAAGCTCGACTCCCACACACTTGCGCAGCTTCCTTCGAGCTACAAAGGAAAGAACCCTTCCGTGTCCACAACCGACATCGTAGAAGACGTCGTTCTGAGTCATCAGGTTTCGATCTATGTATTTGGCGAGAAGCCAGTAGCTGACGGGACCGTTGACATTAGCATCATCAAAACATCCTTTTTCCCGAGCATGAATCATCGTCGAGGAGGTGGTATCGATGCCATAATAGCGATCAAAAAGACGGTCCAGAGCGATTCGGAGACATCTTCGCCACCTGCAAATGATGGATCGCTGATTAGCCATGACTCGATATTCAGCGTTGAAAATCCCAATTTTCAAACGCTTCCTAAGCCGAGACATGCTTGCCAGTCGTGAAGTAATACTCAACTGCAATTGATCACCAATTTCAGGTTGACCTGCGAAGCCAAATTTCGCGCCAATACAAGAGATCCTCACGGGGACAGCCCCCAAACGCATACACCGCGCTGTCGCAGATGCCGCCCTCCAACACCACGGTGTTTTTCAGGAAACGCATCACGCCAGTACCCTCGGCGATCAAATTGTCAGCGCGATGCCAGACCTTCAGTCGCCGCCCGCAGTACGGAATCATGTCCACCGAAAAATGCAGTCCTCGATTCTTTCCATTCTCGTCGAGCGTGGCCACGATTTCCGGCATGGATTTGACTTCCACCCACTCTCCGGCCTGCAGATTGAGGGCTTCGTTCGGAGTGGGTTTGCAGTTGCCTCGGGGATAAATCCCAAAGAGCCGGTGCCTAATCCGCCAGTAACACCAGGTCATCAGCGTCTGCAACATCTCGAACAGCCCATAACTGCCATGCACAACGTTTCGGAATATGTTCCTCAACCGGCCCTTGAACGGCAAATGATAGGTCGCGCGGGTCAATTCGCTGGACTGACAATAATAAGCTGCCCCTTCTTCACGCGCCCTGACAAACTCCGAAACATC
>JBDHQG010000037.1:0-13891 GCA_039806925.1 Limisphaerales bacterium | reverse complement strand
CTGTATCGACCATTGACTAAGCCTTTGTCCTTCACTATTACGAACCCGGAATAACCAAGAACCAGTTTCCAAAGAATATTTTATGCCGCCCAAAGCCGAAAAAGCCGCCGTCGCCGAAAAAGCAGAGAAACCCTCGAACGAAGCCGCCAAGCTGTCTGCGGCGCGCGAGCGGGATCTCGAAGCCGCCATCTCCAGCATCACCAAAGCCTACGGTGACGGCAGCATCATGCGTTTGGGCGCGGCCCAGGCGTTGCGGAAGATCGAGGTGATTCCGACCGGTTCGCTGGCGATTGATCTCGCGCTGGGCGTGGGCGGCGTGCCGCGCGGGCGCGTGGTGGAAATCTACGGCCCGGAATCCTCCGGCAAGACGACGCTGATGCTGCACATCATCGCCAACGCGCAGAAATCCGGCGGCCTCGCGGCGTTCATCGACGCCGAACACGCGCTCGATCCGGCCTACGCGAAGAAGCTCGGAGTAAATCTCGACGACCTGCTGGTGTCGCAGCCGGACAGCGGCGAAGAGGCGCTCTCGATTTGCGAAACGCTGGCGCGCTCCAATGCGCTGGATGTGATCGTTGTCGATTCCGTCGCCGCGCTGGTGCCGAAGGCGGAACTCGAAGGCGAGATGGGCATGGCGACGATGGGCATGCAGGCGCGGTTGATGAGCCAGGCACTGCGCAAGCTGACGGCGTTGCTGAGCAAGTCGAAGACGACCTGCATTTTCACCAACCAGCTGCGCGAGAAAGTCGGCGTGATGTTCGGCAATCCGGAAACCACGCCGGGCGGCAAGGCGCTGAAGTTTTACGCGAGCGTGCGCATCGACATCCGCCGCAAGGATGCGATCAAGGATCCCGCCGGCAACGTGCTCGGCAATCATGTGAAGGTGAAGATCGTGAAGAACAAGGTGGCGCCGCCGTTCACCGAGGCGGAGTTCGACATCATTTTTAATCACGGCATCAACAAGGAGGGCAGCATCCTGGATGTGGGCATTGAGAACGGCGTGGTGGACAAGAAGGGCGCGTGGCTTCAGTTCAACGGCGAGCTGATCGGGCAGGGCAAGGATGCGGCGCAGAAGGCGCTCGTGGAGAAGCCCGATCTGGCGCAGAAGATCGTCGATGCGATTATGGCGAAGCGGAACGCGGCGGCGGAAGCGCCAGCGTCGTGAGGTGGTTTAGCAGAATTCGCCCTTAAATCTCTCCTGAAAACGGAAAGCGGACCCAACCGGGTCCGCTTTTTCATTTCGACCGTGACGTGACAGAGGTGTCAGGCCGCGACGAACTGGAAATAGGAGAGTCCCTTGAACTCGCGTTCTTCGAGCAGCGCGAGGGTCTCACTGCATTTCTCCGGATGGCTCAGGAGCAGCTCGGGCAGGGCGGAGCTCCAGCGCTTGTCGGGCGGTTCGCCGAGGCGGGTGCTGACCTGCTGGCAGAAGATCTTGGTGGCGTCGGCCAGGAGGATGTAGCAGTCCGCGTTGGCGGCGTAGCGCTCCTGGCCGAACCGGGGCGCATTTTCACGCGCGTACTGCAGCATTTTGCAGGCACTCGTGATGATGAGCCTCGCCCTGGCGAGATTCTTTTCGACATCTGTCATGTTGATTATCGATTTGCTGCGAACAGCGTCCCCGACCTCCCGGACTGCCAATCGGTTTTTCCTTCCACATCCCCGCGTGGCCTGCCGGCGAATTGAACGGTGCCATCTCATGCGAGCGGAGGCGCTGGCGCAATGCGGAGTTATCCAAAGTTCTTCGCAGGTTGTTCACGGAGTTATTCCCAATCCCTGTCCGCGCCCATGAGTGGAGTCGATAAATGCTTTCCGGGAAATGAGGAGATTGCCTGCCGGATGAGGGCGAGGGTTGTGAACGGCGGGCCGTGGGGGAAGCCGGGCGAAAGGTGAAAAAGTTTCTCATCAAACGAAACGACCTGCCGATAGCAGTCCTTGAAGTGTACTCGCAACTGAACAACGAACGAGTCAGGTTGGCAGCGGAGCCGATGAGGAGTCGGCCTCCGGGGCCAGCCATCAACCGCAACACCACAATGAAAGTCATCAAAACACCCGTTGTCCTCGGCCTGCTGTTGACGCTGGCCGGAGGCGCTACCCAGGCGGTACGGGCGGAGGATAAACCTGCCGCTCCGGCCGCCACCACACCGGCGACCCCGAAGAAACCCGTGCAACAAACGTTGTCGGGCAAGGTCGTGGCCGTCGACAAATACGGCAAGACCATCACGCTGCAGGTCGACAATCTCACGTACGTGCTCCAGGTCGCCGACAGCACCCGCGTGAGCCTGGCCGGCAAGGAACAGTCGATCGCGGATGTCACCGTCGGCGAGGAATTGTCTGTAAACGTCCTTTTGCGCGAGCTGCCTGATGGCCGCGTCGAAGTCGCCGTCCTGAGCGTCGAACGTCAGGCTTCCGCCGAAGCCCAGGGTCGCGATGGTCATGGTCGCGGAGGGCGCGACAATCATGGCCGGGGCAAAGGTCACGATCATGATCACGGCCCCTTCCACAATGGCCCGCATCCGCCGAATGTGGATGGCCCGGTCGTCTCGCCGCATCGTTGATTTGAGTCAGACAAGGTTCCAGGGATTGGAATCCTCTTGAAGCACACGGCAAAGGGATTTTGCCCGATCGCTCCACGCCCCGCCGGTTCGCCGCGCGGGGCGGTTTTCTTTTGGGGAGGGAGCAGGCGACTGCGGGAACTAGCGGACGCGGCCTGCCTCCAGGGCGGGATTGAGTTGGCCTGAATCTGGCTAAACGAAGTGCAGCATGAGAAAATGCCTGTCACTAAAATCACTTCTGACTGCCATCGGTGTCCTGATGCTCGTGGTTTCCCCGCGGGCGAACGGTGCGGAAACGACGCCGGCCGCCACCGCGCCGCCCGTGGAGGAAGCCCGGACTTACAAGCTTTCTCCGAATGACGTGGTCAAAATCAAAGTGTTTCAGGAGGACGATTTGACCACGGAAATCCGCCTGGCGAAGGATGGCACCGGCACATTCCCGTTGCTGGGGGTCATCACCCTGGGTGGCAAGACGGTGGACGAAGCTGCCGCCAGCATTCGTGAATTGCTCGGCAAGGATTACCTTGTCAATCCGCAGGTGACGCTGACCGTCGTGGAATACTCGAAGCGTCGCTTCACCGTTCTCGGCCAGGTCCAGAAGCCCGGCTCCTACGACATCCCGAGCGAGGAATCGGTCACGCTGCTCCAGGCCATCGCGATGGCCGGCGGATTCACCCGTCTCGCCGTGCAAAGCAAGGTGACCATCACCCGCACCTCCGGTGGCAAGAAGACGTTTTCCGTCGACGTGAAGTCCGCGGCGAATGATCCGGACACCAAGCCGTTTGAAATCCTTCACGACGACACGATCATCGTCTCCGAGCGGGTCTTCTGAGGCCGCACGCCAAACTTCGCCCTCATCATGTCACGGACTGACAACCAATTCACGGGCGGCGAGCACCTGTCGCCCGCGGCCATGCCTTCCACCTTCTGAATTTCAGCCTGCCCTATGCCTACCAATCCCCATCCCCGTTCCGACCAGCGTCCCACCCACCGCGCCGTCTCCAATGCGTCCGACGTCGCGCCGCCGATAGATTTCCGGATGCTCTACTACGCCATCCGCGAGCGCGCGTGGGTCGTCGGGCTTTTTTTCCTTGTCACCGCGATTGCGACGGCGGCCTACCTGGTCCGTGCGCCGCGCATTTACGAGGCGAAATTAATCCTCCAGGTCGAACAGGAGGAGCAGAAGATTCTCAACATCCAGCGCGTGCAACAGGAGGATCCGGCGGGCGCCGAGTTCCTGAAGACCGTCGAGCAGACCCTGCAAAGCCGGACGTTGTATGAGCGCGTGATTGACACCAACAACCTCGCCTCCAGCCAGTCTTTTGCCCAGCCCGAGCCCGGTGATCCTCGTCTTACCCGCGAGCAGCTGGTCACGCGGCTGGTCCGGATGATTGAAGTGAAGCTGCGCAAGGGCTCGCGCCTGATCGATGTGAGCGTCGAGCACACCGATCCCGCGCTCGCGGCCCGCATCGCCAATTCGCTCGTGGACGAGTTTCTGGGCCAGAACTACGAATACAATTCCTCCACCGCGGACCAGGCGTTCAGCTTTTTGAACAACGAGGAGAAACGGCTCAAGGCGAAGCTCGAGCAGTCCGAGCGCGCCATGCAGGAATACAAGGAGGAGACCAAGTCGGTCTCGCTTGAGGAACGGCAGAACGTCGTGGTCGAAAAGCTCAAGGAATTGAACCAGCGTGTGACGGAGGCGAAATCCGTCCGTATCGCGCAGGAGACGGCCTGCAACCAGGCCCAGGCCCTCGGCAGCAACGTCACCGCGCTGATGTTCCTGCCGGCCGTCACGGCTGATCCCACCGTGGCCGACATCCGCTCCAACATCGGGAAGCTGGAATCCGAGCTCGCGAACCTGCGCCAGCGCTACAAGGAGAGGCACCCGAGATACATCCAGGTCGCGAGCCAGCTGGGCGAGTGGAAGAGCAATCTCACCAATGCCGTGCTGAACATCCCGGCCACCATCCGCTCGCTCTACGAAAGCGCCAAATCATCCGAGGCCGCGCTCGAGGCCGCGCTGCGCGACGAGGTGGAGGCGGCGCTGGAGCTGAACAAGCGTTCGCTCGTTTACAACAAGCTGGCCCGCGAGGTGGACTCGGATCGCGCGCTCTACGAATCCGTCCTGAACCGCATCAAGGAAACGACGCTGACGAAGGAGATCAAGCCGAGCAAGGTCCGCGTCGTGCAGCAGGCGCAGGTGCCCGAGCTGCCCGTGAAGCCGAACAAGGTCAAGGTCGCGCTGCTCGGGATTTTTGTCGGGCTCGGCGGCGGGATATTGTTCGCGCTGTTCCTGGGCTCGCTGGATCGTTCGCTCAAGACGGTGGACCAGACCGAGGAATTTCTCGGGGTTCCCGTGGTCAGCGCGATTCCGAGATTCACCGGCGCCCCAAAAGGCAAACGCAAGCTCATCAACTCCGACGACGCGGATTCATGCGAGGCGGAGGCGTTCCGCACGCTGCGCACCGCGCTGTCGATGCTCGGGCGCAAGGACGACCGCCGCGTCTCGCTGTTCACCAGCGCCATCCCGTCGGAGGGCAAGACGTTTTGTTCCGTGAACTACGCCATCAGCCTCGCGCAGCAGGGGCTTCGCACGCTCATCATCGACTGCGACCTGCGGCGTCCGATGGTCGAGAATACGCTGGTGAACAACAACAAGCGCGGCTTCGGCCTCACCGATTATCTGACCGGACAGAAGGACTTCAAAACCGTCGTCCATGCGACCGAGACGGAAAACTTCTTCTACATTCCCGCCGGGACGCATTCGCCGAACCCCGCCGAATTGCTCGCGCAGACCGGCATCGACGGCCTGCTTGATGAGGCGTTGCTGCACTTTGATCGCGTGATTGTCGACTCCGCGCCGGTTCATGCCGTGAGCGACACGCTCCTCGTGTTAAACCGCATCCAGACGCTGTGCCTCGTGGTCAAGTCCGGCTTCACCCCGCGCAACTCCGTCCTGCGCGCGGTGCAGATGCTCAAGGAGGCGGGCGCGCCGCTGGCGGGCGCCATCCTCAACCAGATCCCGCGCTCACGCGGCGGCTCCGGTTACTACTACGACAGCTATTACAGCTACGGATATTACGGAAAATACGGCTACGGCGAGAAGGAGAAGGGCCGCCAGAAGGCCGAGGCCGCATAACAAATTCCGGGAACCTTTCACCCGCCGGCGCGACCCGCGCCGGCGGGTTTTTGCTTCAACCTCCGGCGCGCGGCCGAAGGCTGATTTGGAGTGGATTTTTCCCTGGTGCGCCCCTACTTTTTGGCCATGCCAGAAAAGAGTTTGAGCGAGATTCCGCGCGACCTGCGCGAGCTGTATCAAAAGGGCGCCACCGCGCTGCAACGCCAGAATCTGGACTACGCCCTCGCCATCTTCCAGCAGGTGCTCCAGCGCGAGCCGGCGTTCCTGGAATGCCGCCAGGCGCTGCGCGCCGCGCAGATCAAGAAGACCGGGGGCAACACCGGCTTCTTCAAGAAGATGCTCGGTGGCGCGAGCAATTCGCCGCTCATTGCCAAGGCCCAGATGGCCAGGAACCGCCCCCTCGAGGCGATGGTGATCGCCGAGCAGATTCTCGAAGGCGATCCGCAGAATTCCTCCGGCAACAAAATCCTCGCTGAATCGGCGATGGCCGCCGGGCTGCCCAGGACCGCCTGTTTCGCCTACGAAATCCTCCTCAAGACGGCGGCGAAGGATTACGATCTGTCGATGGCCTACGGGGAGGCGCTGACCGCTTCAGGCCAGATTGCCAAGGCCGAGGCGCATTACGTGGAGCTGATGCGCGCGTTTCCCCAGAAGGGTGAAATCTCCGCCGCGCTCAAGAATCTTTCCGCGCGCAAGACGCTTGATGAAGGCGGCTACGAGGCGCTGGCGGATGGCTCGGGCAGTTACCGTGACATCCTCAAGAACAAGGACGAGGCGGTGAAGCTGGAGCAGGAGAACCGCTCGGTGAAGTCCGATGACGTCGCGGGCAACCTCATCGCCGAATACGAGTCCCGCCTCGTCTCCGAGCCGCGCAACATGAAGCTCGTGCGCAGCGTGGCCGAGCTCTACGCGCAGAAGAAGGACTTCGACCGGTCGCTCGAATACTACGAGCGCATCCGCAGTTCGGAGCAGGGCAACGACGCCTCGCTGGAGAAGGCGATTTCGGACACGATCCTCAAGCGCTACGATTACCAGCTCTCGCGGCTCAGCGCGGCGAACCCCGATCACGCGGCGCAGATTGAACAGATCAAGGGCGAGAAGGCGGCGTTCCAGCTCGAGGAGCTGCGCAAGCGCGCCGAGCGTTATCCGACCGATCTCCAGATCAAGTTCGAGCTCGGCCAGCTCTACTTCCAGGCCGGCAAGTTCAACGAGGCGATGGCGGAGTTCCAGAAGGCGCAGGCCAATCCCCAGCGCCGCCTCCAGGCGATGGCCTACTTCGGCCAGTGTCTCGCCGCCAAGGGCATGAACGACATGGCGGCGCGCAAGATGCAGGACGCGCTGAAAGAAAAGCCCGGCTGGGACGACGAGAAGAAGGAAATGATCTACATGCTCGGCTGCGTGCTCGAAAAGATGGGTAAGCGCGAGGAAGCCATCGAGCAGTTCAAGCAGATTTACGAAAACGACATTGGCTACAAGGACGTCGCCGCCAAGGTCGACGCCTATTATTCCAGCCAGGGCTGAGCCGGAAGGAGGCCGTTGAGTTCCGGAGGGAACGGGCGACCCGCCCGACAGCCGTGCCGCACTCGCCGGCATGTTGCCGGCGGGGATGGCCAGGTTGGCCGTTCCATTCGGACCTGCTGCATCATCCTATAGGACGGCGCTGCCGGCCCGGCCTGCCGCAGCGTTTCCCGCATCGCCTGTTCCCGCGGGAAAAATGGCTTGGCAACCTCATCGCGTCTCGGAATGTTTCCCGCCATGCAATCAATGACTCTTCCCTCCAGCCGCCGCGACTTCGTCAAAACCCTCTCCACCGCCACCGCCGCGCTCGCCGTGGCCGGGCCGGGCTTCGCGCAGCCGGCGCCGAAACGGAACATCAAGCTCGGGCTCGATAACTTCGCCGTGCGCGCGATGGGCTGGAAGGCGCCGCAGCTCATCGACTATGCCGTGAAGCTCAAGACCGATTCGCTGTTCATCACGGACTTCGATGCGCTCGAACATTTCGAGGATGGCTATCTCGCCGGCTTGAAGAGCAAGGCCGCGGATCAGGGACTGCAAATCCAGCTTGGCACCTGGAGCATCTGCCCGACCTCGAAGAGCTATAGAAACAAATGGGGCAACGCCGAGGAACATCTCGCGCTCGGTCTGCGCATGGCGAAGGCGCTCGGCTCACCCGTCCTGCGCGTCGTGTTGGGCACTGGCGACGATCGCAAGACTGACGGCGGCATCGAGGCGCGCATCGAGGACACGGTGAAGGTGTGCAAGAGCCAGCGCAGTCGCGCGCTCGACGCGGGCGTGAAGATCGCGGTGGAGAATCACGAGGGCGACATGCAGGCGTGGGAGCTCGTCACGCTCATCGAGGCGGCGGGCAGGGATTACGTCGGCGCGAACATGGATTCCGGCAACGCGACGTGGACGATGGAAGATCCTCTGGCGAGTCTCGAAACGCTCGCGCCCTACGTGCTCACCACGAGCCTGCGCGATTCGGCGATCTGGGAATCCGCCAACGGCGCGACGGTGCAGTGGACGGCGATGGGCGAGGGAACGATGGACTTGAAAACTTACTTCGCGCGTTTTGCGGAGCTGTGTCCGGGCGTGCCGGTGCATATCGAAACGATCTCGGGCTTCAACCGCGAGCTGGCCTATCTCAAGAATGATTTCTGGAAGGTGTGGCCGAAGGCGAAGGCGTCCGACCTCGCGCGCTTCGTGGCGCTGGCGAAGAAGGGCAAGCCGCGTGACGCGTGGAAGGCACCCGCCGGCGTGGACCGCAAAGTGGCCGAGCAGGAATATCAGAAGGGCGACATCGAGCGGAGCATCGAGTATTGCAAGAAGGAGCTGGGGCTGGGGTTGAAGGGGTAACCACGTCTTTGCTCTCACTGGCCCGTCATTGCGTCCAACTGAATGAAGGTAATGAAACACGTGGTGGGCTTGTTGCTCTGTGCATTCGGAGCGTTGTGCCTGCTTGGTGCGCTTGGGCAATTCATTCAACCCGATCCTGAGCTGCCTTTCTGGATGGTCGAAGCAGTTCTTCTCGTTTTCGGAACTATATCGCTCGGCGGAGCATACTTTTTCTTGCGGGCGAAGTTGGTTCTCCCGACTAAGCCCTGCCCTCAGTGTGGAGAAACCGAGAGCGAAGCCGCGGGGGTGTTGATTCGGAATGCCAATCCATGGATTTATCATTTCGGCGGATGGTTGATGGCCGCCCTATGGGGTGCCAGTCGCGAACAGCAGGTGCGGTGTATCAAGTGTGAAACTCTCTACTTCACGCAGACAAAGGCTTCACGAATTGCCGGAATCTGTCTATGGGTCTTCATATTGGTAATCGCCTTCGCCGGGATCATCGAGATTTTGACTGAAGGCCAGGGGAATCACAACGGGATCGGGAACGACTTTTGAATGTCAGTCGCTGAGCCATTCATGCACGAAGCCATCCGGCTCTCGCTCGAAAAGATGCGCGCTGGTTGCGGCGGGCCGTTTGGCGCGGTGATTGCGAAGGACGGCAAAATCATCGGGCGCGGCTGGAACCAGGTGACCACCGCCAATGATCCGGCCGCCCACGCCGAAATCACGGCCATCCGCGAGGCCACGCGCCCTGACGCCCGCCTGACCTTGATGCCTTTCGGGAATTCCGCGCGCCCCGTCCCGGAGGGACGTTCTGAAAATAGCCCAGCGTTTCAACGCTGGGTTGGACGAGGTAGGTGTTTCAAGTCCCGCAAGGGACGGCAGAAAAATCCCTTTGGACACTTGCCTTCTGTCGTCCCTTCGGGACTCGCCCTTTTGGGGGCCAAACCCAGCGTTGAAACGCTGGGCTACTTTCGAATGTCCCTGCCGGGACAAGCGTTCCAATCGGATTTCCGAATGGCATATCGCGCAATCTCGTAATGAACCCCTCCTTTATGCACGAAGCCATCCGGCTCTCGCTCGAAAAGATGCGCGGTGGTTGTGGCGGGCCGTTCGGTGCGGTGGTTGTGAAGGATGGCAAAATCATCGGGCGCGGCTGGAATCAGGTGACCTCCTCGAACGATCCCACGGCGCACGCGGAGGTTGTGGCCATCCGCGAGGCGTGTGTGGCGTTGAACTCGTTCCGGCTGGAAGGCTGCGAGCTGTATTCCAGTTGCGAGCCGTGTCCCATGTGTCTCGCGGCGATCTATTGGGCGCGACTGGACAGACTCTATTTCGCCGCCTCGCGCGGGGATGCCGCCGCAGTCGGGTTCGATGACGAATGGCTTTACACGGAGATTCCCAAGGCCGTTCCCGACCGGAAATTGCCGGCGGCGCAAATCCTCCGGGACGAGGCGCTGCCCGCGTTTCAAGAATGGCTGAAGCTCCCGGGGCGCATCGAGTATTGAGGTGCCAGGCAGTGTTCTGAGCCGGAATGATGCTGTTGATGGCGGGTCAGACATCCCTCCTGGAGCTTGATGCGATGGGTGGATTGCCATTTCGGGTCGGAACTGCTTAGCTTGGAGTCATGCGGACAGCTTTCAAAGAGTGGGCGATCATCGTGGATGCTCTGGGTCGTGGGGAACAAATCATCATCCTGCGCAAGGGCGGCATCAGCGAGGGACGGGACGGCTTTCAGATGGAGCATCCGCAATTTCTCCTCTTCCCCACGCTCTACCACCAGCAGCGGGAATCGGTGACACCCGAGGCCCAGGCCCGCTACGATCAAATCGCGCCCGGCCTGCCGTCGCCGGAAATTGTGCGCGTCGAATACTTCGCCGAAGTGGCGGCGTGGCGGCAGGTCGATTCGCTGTCGAGCGCGGAAGGCTTGCGCGGACAACATTGTTGGAAGGATGAAGTCATCGCGGATCGCTTCGACTGGGGCCGGGCGAAGAACATTTTCGCCATCGCCGTGCGTGTGCATCGATTGCCGCTGACGATTGAGCTGCCGATGTCGCCGGCTTACGGCGGCTGCAAGTCGTGGGTGGAGCTGGAGAAAGATATTGTCACCACGGGCACCCAGCCGGTGCTCGACCAGCAGGCGTTTGATCACAAGCTGAACCAATTTTTCGCCGCATTAAACCCAACCAGCCAGCCCGCTTGAGCTGGCATCAACTGTAGGTGCTGCATGGATGCGCCATTGAACCAAGCCAAGTTGCCGACGCTGATTCTCGCGTCGGCGTCACCGCGTCGATCGGAGCTGCTGGGCGAGATGGGCGTGCCGTTCACGGTGGTGAAGGTGGATGTCCACGAGATCGCGCCGGAACATCTCAGCCCGGTGGAGACGGCGGAGATCAACGCCTATCGCAAGGCGCGCGCCGTGGCGAAGAAGCATCCCGACATGCTGGTGCTCGGCGCGGACACGGTGGTGAGCCTCGGCGCGGAGCAGTTCGCGAAGCCCGCAGACATGGCGGACGCCGAACGGATGCTCGCGAAGCTGCAGGGCCGGACGCATCTCGTCATCACGGGCGTGTGTTTGCTGCGGCTGCGGCCATATCGGCAGCGGTTGTTCGCGGCGAGCACGTCGGTCACTTTCAAAAAACTGCACCTCGGACAAATCCGCCGTTACCTCGCGAAGATTCATCCGTTCGACAAGGCGGGCAGCTACGCCATCCAGGATGAAGGGGATCTGATCGTGAAGCATTTCAAAGGCTCCTACAGCAATGTGGTGGGGCTGCCGGTGGAGAGGTTGAAGGTGGAACTGGAGCGGATGCGGGCTGAGGAGGAGTAATCAGCAGGCCAGCGTCAGGGCACCGACTTGCTGTTTACCGATTTACTGATTATTCGCCGCCGACTCTTTCTCCAACTCGGCCAACACTCCCGGATCACGCACGTCCACCCAGCGGCCGGGAATTTCCATGCCGGCCAGCGCGTGGCCGGCGGCGACGAGGGCGTTGACGGCATCGGTCAGTTCGTATTCTCCGCGCGGAGATTTCTGGAGCTTCGCGGTGAACTCAAACACCACGGGCCGGAAGATGTAGATGCCGGCGTTGTACCAGGCGGTGTCGCCGGGCTTCAGCCAGCCTTCGTGACGCAATTGTTCAATCTGTTCCTTGCTCGGTTTCTCGACGAGCTTGGTGAGGCAGAACCGGGAGTCGAAGAAGTTGAGTCCGCCCTGGGTGACATCCTGGCTGCCGGTCACGGTGATGACGCCGCCGAAGTTGCCTTCGCTGAAACGCGTCACCATCTGCGAGTACGTTTCGGGCTTCACGAGGATGTCGCCGTAGGTGAGGAGGAAGTTGTCCGGGCCGACAAATTCCTTCGCGAGTTCGGGCGCCTTGCCGGTGCCGTCCTGCACGAGCTGGCGACCGTAGGCAATGCGCGCGCCCCACTTCGAGCCGTCGCCAAAGTGTTTCTCGATCACCTCGGCCTTGTAGCCGGTGACGATGAAGACTTCGCGAATGCCGGCGGAGAGCAGGCCGCTGAGGATGTGTTCGAGGATTGGTTTGCCGTGGACGCGCAGCATGGGCTTGGGAATCTCGTTGGTGAGTTCCTTCATGCGGGTGCCTTTGCCGGCGGCGAGAATGACAGCTTTCATGTAAATCGAGTGCGCGGAGGATAAACAGAATCGCCCGCCAGCGACAAAGCAAAGTTGCGCGGGGCGGGCGCGGGGATCATCACACAAGCTGATTACGGTGGGGCGCGCCGTTCTGCGCGCGTCGGGAGGACGCGCCACGAACGAGGACTTTCCCACAGATTCAGAGAAGCCACCGATGGATTTCCAAATCGGCGGTCGTCCTGAATCTGTGGGAAAGTCCCGGGGCAGACGCATCCAATTCAACATGGCATTGAGACGAATTCCATCGTCCCGAAGGGACGCCCGAGAATAGCCCGGCGTTTCAACGCCGGGATGGTGTTGAGGGTATCAGTCCCGGAGGGACGGCTGATGAAATGCATCCGTTCGGTCGTCCCTCCGGGACTGGGTGCTCATTTGAGACGTCATTCCCAGCGTTGAAACGCTGGGCTATTTTCAGCGCATCCCTCCGGGACGCGGGCGCATCGGGGCGTACGCAATGCGCGTGCTGTCCAAATCCAAACAGGCGGGGCGCGCGCGCGGAGCGGCGCGCCCTACCACAACCGGATTAAGAGACGCGGAGTGACATCCAGCCGGCGACCCGCTAGAACTCCGGCACAATTTATGGCCACGCATCCTCTCGCCGGCAAACCCGCTCCAGCGGACCTGCTCATCGATCTCGGCAGGCTCGAATCCGATTACTACAAGCGCCAGCCGGACCTCGCGAATCCGAACCAGCTCGTCGCGTTCGGCACCAGCGGACATCGCGGCACGCCGCTCGACGGCACGTTCACCGAGGCGCACATTCTCGCCATCACGCAGGCCGCGTGCGAATACCGCCAGGCGCAGGGCCACACCGGACCGCTCTTCATGGGCAAGGACACGCACGCCGCCTCCACGCCCGCGCAACGCACCGCGCTCGAAGTCCTCGCCGCGAACGGTGTCGAGACGATCATCCAGTCGAACGACGGCTTCACGCCCACACCCGTCATCTCGCGCGCGATTCTCGTTCACAATCGCGGGCGCAAGGATGGTTTCGCGGACGGCCTCATCATTACGCCGTCGCACAATCCGCCGACCGATGGCGGCATCAAATACAACCCGCCCAACGGCGGTCCGGCGGAGAGCGACGCGACGACGTGGATTCAAGATCGCGCGAACGTGCTGTTGCGCGCCGGCAACAAGGACGTGAAGCGCATCGCCTACGAATCCGCGCTCAAGGCAAGCACGACGCATCAGCAGGATTTCGTGACCGACTACGTGAAGGATCTCGCGTCCGTGATCGACATGGCAGCGATCCGTTCCGCTGGGCTGAAGATCGGCGTCGATCCACTCGGCGGCGCGGCGGTGAATTACTGGGAGCCGGTGAAGCGCGAGTTTGGACTGAACCTGACGGTGGTGAATCCGAACGTCGATGCGCGGTTCTCGTTCATGACCGTCGATCACGATGGGAAGATCCGGATGGACTGCTCCAGCCCGTTCGCGATGGCAGGGCTGGTGAAACTGAAAGACCAGTTCGACATCGCGTTCGGCAACGATCCGGACGCCGACCGCCACGGCATCGTGACGCGCTCGGTAGGCTTGATGAACCCGAACCATTATCTCGCGGTCGCGATTCGTTGCCTGCTCGCGAATCGACCGAAATGGTCCGCGAGTTCGGCGGTCGGCAAGACGGCGGTGAGCAGCTGCATGATTGATCGCGTGGTCGCGGATCTCGGCCGCAGGCTGCTCGAAGTGCCGGTC
>JBDHQG010000612.1:0-3176 GCA_039806925.1 Limisphaerales bacterium | reverse complement strand
GGCGTTTGCTGACGCGCACGTAGGCGGCGTCGTTCGTGATGGGACGCAGGCTGGTGCCCCAGAAGTTGGTCATCAGGTTGGCGAAGTCCGCGCGGTCGCCGTCAATGACGCCGACCTCCTCGGCGGACTGGGCGAAGTCGGGTCCGACCACGTCCCATTCCCCGCCGCCGCCGAGCTGGGCCTGCATCATTTCTTCGTGGACGCGCTCGGTGGGGTTGTAGAAGGGCGAGCCGTTGAAAAACTGGCCGTTGATGAACAGCACCGCCATCGTGCCGTGCGCGGCGACGGAGCCCATGTCGTGAGACAGGCGGCGGGTGATTTCGTCGCGGATGAAGGGGTTGCTGTTTTCGTTGAAGCCGGCGCGGAGGACGACTTGATCGAATTCGTCGATGGTGGTGAGCGGGAACAGCGGATAGTCGAGTTTTCCCGCGCCGTAATCGCTGCGGAAATACAGGCGGTAGGAAAACTTGCTCGCGGTGGTCGTGCGCGGGCGCTGGTAATCGCTGCCTTGCACGCGGATGCCGGCGTCGATTTGAAAGCCGGAATTGTCCTCGGGCCGGATCAGCTCGACGGAGGTGGGGCGTTCCCACGCGAGGCCGTGCCTGGACGGGTTGTGATAACCGAGCGCCTGGCCCTGCGCGTTCGTCACGGGCCGGTAGGTGCCGTCGGAGTTTTGCACGACGTTGCTGATGCCGGTGATGCCGGTGGGGCCAGTGAGGTTGTTTTGATCGGTGACGATGGAAATGACCGGCATGGAACGGATGCCGCCGGCCACGTTGAACAGAAAACTGTGCGTCTCGATGCGCGAGGGCAGGAGATTGGTCCTAAAGGCGATGGCACGGAACAAGGTGGTGTTCGTGAGGCGGACGGGCGCGACGTAAGTCTGGCCGATGGTTTCTGTCGGCTCGCGTCCATCTGTCGTGTAGCGGATCAACGCCCCCGGCGTGGGCGTGCTGAGCGCCAGCTCAAACGGCTGCGTGTAGTGTCCCCGGTTCGCGCTGAAATGCACCGGCTCCGCCACGCCCATGATCGTGCTGGACCCGTTGGCCGCGCCGGGTGTGGGCGGGCTGAAGTAGCGGAGGCTTCCCTGCGCGTCGAAACCGTACGAGCGATCGTTCCGCTGTTCGGGATAGTCCGGCGCGAAGCCGCTGACGAGCGTGCGCGGGGAATCGGGCGAGTAGAGTCCCAGGAATTCGCCGCCGCGGCTGAGGAGGAAATTCGTGTGAAGCCGGTTCGTGCCGCCGGGATTCCGGATGTCCAGCCCGGAGGCGAAGACGATGAGGAATTGCCCGGGCTGAATCACCTTCGAGGGAAACACCCACTGGCCGGGGAATCCGGCGTCGTCGCTGAGCGACCAGCCCGCCAGATCCACGGCGATGGTGCCGGTGTTCTGGATTTCGATCCACGGCAGCGGATCGGGATCTTCCGGCGTGGCGGCGGGATCGTTAATCCCGGTGGCGTTCGCCGCGAGAATTTCACTGAGGCGAATGCTGCCGTAGCTGAGCGCGGGGTTGACCTGATACGTCCATGTGGACGGGATGAAACCGTTCGCCGGCACCGCCATGTCCTGAATTCCATGGGCGCCCGCCCAGGTCACGGCGGCGATTCCCGAAGTGACCGGAGCAAACTGAAAAACGTGGATCGCCCCGGGCCGCGCCACCACGTTCGTGGCCGGCTGCCCATTGACGAGCAGGTCCGATGCATCCACGCCCGCGACATCCTCGCTGAAGGTCACCTCGATCTGTCCGAGGCTGCGCACGGTCGCCCCGGGCTGCGGAAACGCGCCCGCCACCCTCGGCGCGACCGTGTCCCGCAACGTATACACCCACCCGGCGGAAAACGGCGCGGCATCGAACGCGTTCGGCGGCTCCGCCAGATCCGTGATGCCGCTGTTCGTCGCGATCGTAAAAACGATCGTGCCATAAGGCGGCTGTGGGAACGTGAACGTGTAACTGCCGCCGCCGCCCGTGAGCCCGGTGGCGGAAGTTCCGTTGATCAACAGGTCGTCCGCGCTCACGCCAGTTACCGGCTCGGAAAAATTCAGCGTCACCTGCGTGAGACTGGTGATGCTGGCGGAAGCGGCGGGAACCACGCTCACCAGTGCGGGCGGGGTCGAATCCGCGCCGGACGCGGAAGAAGCACCTGCCAGCGGCAGAGCCAGCGTGGCCAGCACGGCAAAGGTTCTGGCTAGCATCTCAATCGGAGTCGAACGCATACATTTTCAGGAGTTCGGTTGTCGGGTTGTCAGCGATACCGGCTTAGCCGGAGCGATGCCGTTGAGTTCCCGGGGGGAACGGGCCACCGGAATTCAACTCTCATGGGCCTGCTATCAAAACAAGCAGGGCCGCGTCGCGCCCTGCCTTCCTCGGACCGCGAGCCGTCCCCGGCTCGCAGCGCGTCGCCCGGACGACGATGCCCTTGAACTTCCACGATGCCCGCGCGCTTCGCCCGCTGCGGACGGGGACCGTCCGCGGTCCGTGTGTTTGGCGACGCGCCTTCCGAGTCGCGGAGCGACTGTGTGACGGTAGTCTGGCCATCACGCGGGCGCGTCGCGGAGCGACGCTTGACGGCCCGTTCCATCGGATTCCTTCTCAATCGTCGCTCCGCGACGAAACCGTCCTGCTCCTCCGATCCGTGGACTGAAGTCCACGGCTACCTTCAATGCCTCGCTCCGCGAGACCAGACTTCCGCGCCCCACCTTCCTCGGACCGCGAGCCGTCCCGGCTCGCAGCGCGTCGCCCGGACGACGATGCCCTTGAACTTCCACGATGCCCGCGCGCTTCGCCCGCTGCGGACGGGGACCGTCCGCGGTCCGCGCGCGGCTGTCGGGCGGGTCGCCCGACAGAACGGGCCGGTCGCCCGTTCCCCCCGGCCCTCAACTCTCAACTCCAATCCCTCTCAACATCCTTCACGGCTGCCGCGGCGTCACCACCCGATAATAACGGTTCGTCCTCCAGGCCGGGTCCTCCAGAGTCTGCACGATGCTGTTCGTCGATGCCGGCAAATCCGCCAGCTTCTGCCATCCCGCCGCGTTCAGATTGTCCGTGAACTGCACCGTGTAAGTGCGGTTCGAAACCGCGGCGAATTCCACGGCGGCACTGCCCGCGGCGATGTTCTCCATAATCTTCAGGTAACTCAGGGCATTGGCCGGGTCTGTGCCTGCGATGAACTCCGCG
>JBDHQG010000611.1:0-3176 GCA_039806925.1 Limisphaerales bacterium | reverse complement strand
AGCTTCGAGCCCGCCTCCTCGCCCGCGAGCACGTAATCCGTCTTCTTGCTCACGCTGCTGCTCACCTTGCCCCCGAGCGCCTCGATCTTCGCCGACGCCACCTCGCGCGACATCGTCGGCAACGTGCCGGTCAGCACGAACGTTTTCCCCGCGAACGGCCCGAGCGCCGCCGCCGGGTTGTGCAGAGCCGATTTGAAGTTCACGCCCGCCTTCTTCAATCGCGACAGCAGATCACGATTACGCGAATCGTCATGCCATTGCGTCAGGCTTTGCGCGATGACGCCGCCGATGTCCTCGACCTCCGCCAGCCTCGCCGGGCTCGTGGCAAAAATCTCGTCCAAGTCTGTGAATGCCCGGCCCAAACTCTTCGCCACGCCCGCGCCGACGTGGAAGATTCCGAGTCCAAACAGCACGCGCCACATGTCGCGCTGTTTGCTCGCCTCGATGCCATCGAGAAAATTCTGCGCCGACTTCTCGCCCATGCGTTCGAGATTCGCCAACTCGTCGAGCTTCAGCCGGTAAAGCTCCGCGACATCGCGCACCAGCCCGCTCTTCACCAACTGCGCCGCCAGCACCTCGCCGCCGCCCTCGATGTCCATCGCGCCGCGCGCGCACCAGTGCTCAATGCGTCCGCGCACCTGCGCCGGACAATCAGGGTTCACGCAACGCCAGTCCGCGCCCTCGTCGTCCGCTACGGCGCCCTTGGAAACGTTCGAGCCGCACTCGGGACAGACCTTCGGGAAATGAAACAGCTTCTCGCCACCCGTGCGCTTGTCCGTCACCACGCGCACGACTTCGGGAATAATCTCGCCCGCCTTTTGAATCACCACCGTGTCGCCCACGCGCACGTCGAGACGCTTGATCTGATCCTCGTTGTGCAAGGTCGCCCGCTTCACCGTCGTGCCCGCGAGGAACACCGGCTCCAGCTCGGCCACCGGAGTGAGCTTGCCCGTGCGCCCGACCTGGATCGTGATCGCGTTGAGCTTCGTCTCCGCCTGATCCGGCGCGTACTTGTAGGCCATGCCCCAACGCGGCGCCTTCGACGTCACGCCCGCCTTCTCGCGCAGCGGAATCGAGTTCAGTTTGATGACCGCGCCGTCCGTCTCGTAGGCAAACTTCCCGCGCACCTTGTCCAGCTCGTCAATGGCCGCGAGCAATTCCTCCACTGAACGACAAAACCACGTCCGCTCCGGCGTCGGAAACCCGAGCTGCTTCAACCACGCGAGCAGCTCGATCTGCGTCCCCGGAGCGCCGGTTTCCAAACCGGCCCGGGCCGAACCGGAGTTCGGCGATCCGCCAAATTCGACCTTGCCCGTTCCGTATAACACAATCTGCAGCTTCCGCTTCGCCACAAGTCCGGAATCAAGCTGCTTCAGCGTGCCCGCCGCCGTATTGCGCGGATTGGCGAACAACTCCTCGCCGGCGGACGCGCGCTCGGCGTTGATGCGCGCGAACTCCTTGCTCGTGAAGTAAACCTCGCCTCGCACCTCCATCAAAGTAGGACAGGCATCCTGCCTGTCCCGATTCCCTGATGCGCCCGGCCCGCTCTTCAGCTTCAGCGGAATGCCCCGGATGGTTTTCAAGTTCACCGTGATGTCATCGCCGTGCGTGCCGTCGCCGCGCGTCGCGCCCTCAGTGAACATCCCATTCTCGTAGCGCAGGTTGATGGCCACGCCGTCCACCTTCGGCTCCACCACCCATTCCAGCGTTTCGTTCGGAAGAATCTTCTGCACGCGCTCGACAAACGCCCGGACCTCCTCCTGTGAGTAGGTGTTGTCGAGACTCATCATCGGCACAAGGTGCTGCGACGACTTGAATTCACTCAGGGGCTTGCCGCCGACGCGCTGGCTCGGCGAATCCGGCGTGACGAGATCCGGAAACTCGCGCTCCAAATCGATCAGCTCGCGGTTCAGCTTGTCGTATTCGAAGTCTGAAATGACCGGTCGCGCCTCGACGTAATACGCATGGTCGTGCTGGCGGATCTCATCCGCGAGTTGAGCGTGGCGGGCTTTGGCTTGGGCGTGTGTCACGAGGAAATTGTGTCAGCAGGTTTCAAGAGATGAACAGGATTTTTTGCGCGGAGTGCGCCCGTCCTCGGGCGCAGAATTGTTTTCACTACCTTGATCTCCACTCCGAAAGACGTCAGTCGAGCCAAGGTTTCTGCGGCCGGAGACGGCCACACTCCGAGAGCATCAATCCCTCTTCCGCTGCGCCTTGCGCTTGGCGTCGAGCAGGCGGCTCGTCGTGCTCTCGGGTTTCCTTTCGGCGCCGCCCGCAGGAGGCTCGGGTTCTGAAATCTGGGATTTCAAATCTGGCGCATCACTTGATCCGGACCGCTGCGGAAGCACGACGGACTGCGAAGGCTTGAAGAGTTCCGGGCGCGCTTCAGGTGCAGGCGCGGTTTGCGTGGTGCGAACTTGATCGCGGCGCGCGAGGAGCGTGGCGAGGGATTCGTCGGCCTGCGCGGGACGCGGGACGCCGCGCCAGAAGAAGATTGTCTGCCGCACGCGCGCGGTGAACTTCTCCCATTGCTCGCGGTCGATGTCGATGCGGCGCACCGCCACGTCCAGCACGAAGAGGATGATCGCCAGCCGTAGCAGCCATTCCCACCAGTCGCGCGGCTGGAAGGTTTTCTGCCGGTCGTGCAGGAACGGATTGTTCGCCGGGTCCTGCGGCAGGTTCGCGTCGAGAATTTTTCCGCCACCGGCTTCGGCGAGCTTCGCGAGGAGCGGCAGGTTGGGCTCCGGCGCGGTGAACTCCGGCGAGTAATTCACGCTCGCACCGACCACCTGTGAACCGGCGAGCTTGCCGTCCTTCGTCTCCATCAGGTTCAACAGATACGAGCCGACCTCCTTCGTCGGGAAGCGCGCCTCGTAATGACCGGGCCCGGTCTGCTCCAGCCGCACCGTGACGCGCTCACCTTTCGGACTGATGACCACGGTGTTCAGGTTCAGGAAATTCCGGTAGTCGCCCTTGTCATCGATGGCCTCGACGTTGATGCGGCCTTCGCCGTTCTCGACGCTCACGTCCGTGGTGAAGTCCGCGTTCTCGACACGGCGCAGCGCCCACTGCGCAGTCTGCGACCAGAACTGCCGAAATTGTCCCCAGCCCAGCCAGTCGCGCGCCCAGCGCGCCTTTGCATCTGAGGTGAAGGCCACCGCGCGGCCGAGGCCGTA
>JBDHQG010000610.1:0-3183 GCA_039806925.1 Limisphaerales bacterium | reverse complement strand
TTTGCCAGCACCGCCGTTCGGGCAACGCGCTGCGAGCCGGGACGGCTCGCGCTCCGACGTTGTGACGGCATTTGGGCAACGGATCCTGAAGATGCGCCCGCGCTGAATCCCTTTCCCCGAAATCTCTGGCCTCGGCCATGCGCCGCTGCTAAACAGCGGTCGGCGTGGGGCCGGATGATTCCGCCCCGCTCCGGCACATGACAAAACCCGCCCGCATTTCATACTGGTTCATCTTCCTGACGATTGTCTGTGTCGGCTGGCTGCACCTGGCGACGCCGCTGCTCGCCGCGCTGTTCTCCTACTTCGCGCTCAGCAAGCTCGACTTCGGCACGCGCTCCAAATGGCTGCCCGTGTCGCTCTTCACCGTCCTCATCGTCGGCATCGCGCTGGGGCTGGCCTACTTCGTCCAGCAATCCATCTACGCCCTGCCGCGCATCGCCGAAACCACCATTCCGTCGTTCATCGCGTGGGCCGAGTCGCACGACATCGAGCTGCCGTTCGCCGATTTCCAGAGCCTGAAGGAGATGGCCCTGGACGCGGCAAAGGAGCTGAAGAACCTCGGCAGCGTCGCGGGCTACGCCAAGATCATCACCGCCCAGGTCATCTTCCTCGTCATCGGCTGCGTGGTCGCGGTCAGCATCTTCTTCAACGCCCAGGTCGTGCTCGACCGCGCCTCGCACAGCGTGAAGGACAACCTCTACGCCCTGTGCGCGGATGAAATCGCCCAGCGCTTCCGCAGCTTCTACCACAGCTTCGTCACCGTGATGGGCGCGCAGATCATCATCTCCGCCATCAACACCGTGCTGACCTCCATCTTCGTCTTCGCCGTCTCCCTGCCGCACCCGGTCGTCGTCATCGGCGTGACCTTTCTCTGCGGCCTCCTGCCGGTCATCGGCAACCTGATCAGCAACACCGTCATCGTCAGCATCAGCTTCACCATCTCGCCGAAGATGGCCGCCGGCGCGCTCGCCTTCCTCGTCACCATCCACAAGCTGGAGTACTTCTTGAACAGCAAAATCATCGGCGACCGCATCAAGAACCCGATCTGGCTCACGCTGCTCGGGCTGATCCTTGGCGAAAAGCTGATGGGCATCCCGGGCATGATCCTCGCGCCCGTGATTCTGAACTATCTCAAGGTGGAAGCCTCCAAGTTCGCCGTGCCCCTGCCGCCAGGAGTCGTGGCTCCAAAGACCACCTCCGAGTCATAGCCGCCTACGTCGGGTCAACCGCGAAGCCCAGCTCCCGGTAGCGCTGCAACTTGTAGATCAACGCCCGCCGGCTGATGCCCAGCGCCTTCGCCGTTTCCGTCCGACTGAAGCCGTGCTTCTGCAGCGTCTGCAAGATCGTCTGGCGCTCCACTTCCTCAAGCTGCGCGCCCGCCTGAATCGTCACCGCGGCGCCAGCCGCAGCCGGTTCAGGAGCCGCGCGAACCTTGTTCGGCAGATGATCCGGCAGAATGAGTTCGCCGCGTGAGAGCAACGCCGCGCGTTCCATCGCGTTCCGCAGCTCGCGCACGTTGCCCGGCCAGGGATAGCGTTCGAGACATTCGTTCACCGCCGCCGAGAACCGCGCCTTGCCCTGCGAGAACTCCGCGATGAAATGATTCGCCAGCGGCAGGATGTCCTCCCGCCGCTCGCGCAACGGCGGCACGCCCAGTTCCACGACATTGAGCCGGTAATACAAATCCTCACGAAACCGTCCGGCCTTCACTTCTTCTTCGAGATTGCGATTGCTTGCCGCGAGGATGCGCGCGTCGGTGTGAATCTCCGCATTCGAGCCGAGCCGCTGGAAGCGCCCGTCCTGCGTCACGCGCAGCAGCTTGGCCTGGAGCTTCGGCGACATCTCGCCAATCTCATCGAGGAAAATCGTTCCGCCCGCCGCTTGTTCGAAGCGCCCGATGCGTTGCGCCGTCGCGCCCGTGAACGCGCCGCGCTCGTGACCGAACAGCTCGCTCTCCAGCAGCGTCTCCGGAATTGCCGCGCAGTTCACCTTCACCAGCGGACCCGCCGCGCGATTGCTCCACGCGTGAATGACATCCGCGAGCACCTCCTTGCCCACGCCGCTCTCGCCCGAGATGAGCACGCGGCTGTCCGACGCCGCCACCAGCGCCGCGTCGCGAAACACCGCCTGCATGAGCGGGCTGCGCGAGATGACGGAAGGCGGGAGCTGTTTGTCCTCGCTGAACTTCACCGGCGCCGTCCGTGAAAGACCTGTGGCCTGGCGCACGTTCGCGAGCAACTCATCGAGATCGATCGGCTTGGAGAGATAATTCACCGCGCCGTCGCGCATCGCGTCCACGGCGTCGCGGATGTCCGAGTACGCGGTCACGAGCAGCACCGGCAACACGGCGTGTTCCTTGCGCGCGCGGCGCAGCGTTTCCAGGCCGGAGATGCCCGGCATTCGAATGTCGGAAATCATCATGGCGAACTTCTGCTGCCGCAGCGCCTCCAGCGCGCGTTCGCCCGAATCCACCGGCACGGTCTGAAAGCCCTGGCCCTTGAGAAACCCGTTCAGCAGGCTGCGCTGCCCGGCGTCGTCATCGACGATCAGGATACGCGGCGGCGCGCCGTTCTCTTTGGCAGCATCAGGAGGCATGGTCAGGATTCTTCGACGTCACCCGCATCCCCCGGATGCGGAAGATGGCGCCCTTCGGATCGTTCGGCACGCACTCGATCTCCCAGCCGTGCGCGCGGACGATCTGCTGCACGACGGCGAGCCCGAGGCCGGTGCCCTTCGGCTGCGTGGTGAAGTACGGTTTGAAAACCTCCGTGCGATGCTCGGGCAGCACGCCGGGACCATTGTCGCGAATCTCAATGGCCGCCTCGCCGCCGGGCGCTTCGCTGGCGACGACGCGAATCTCGCCGCCCTCCGTCGCGGCCTGGATGGCGTTCAACACCAGGTTGAACAACGCCTGCCGCACGAGCTGCTCGTCCGCTTCGACGGTCACCGGCGCTTCGCTGATCGACAGATCGATGTCCTTCTCATCGAGGTCGTGGCTCAGCGCCCGTGCCACGTCCGCCGCCACGGAGCGCAGCGTCACGGGCACGCGGCGGACCTCGCGCGGACGCGAGTAGTTGATGAACTCGTTGAGCTGCGCGGTGACGCGATCCGTCTCGGTGATGATGTCGCGCGAATGTTCCTGCACCTCCGCCGACGCGTCGCCACGCCGCGAGATCATCTGGG
>JBDHQG010000609.1:0-3186 GCA_039806925.1 Limisphaerales bacterium | reverse complement strand
CTCCCACATACGCGGAGGGCACGACGTTGTTCACCGCCTCGCCGCACCAGCGCACGCGGTAGAGCGTCCAGAAGCCAGTCCGCCGCAGCGCCTCGGGGACAAACGCAAACCGCCAGCCCGTCGTGTCCGCGATATAAACGATGCCGTAGGGAATGAGCGTGAGCGGCGCATACCATCCGAGGCTCAGACACGTCCTCCAAATCTCCGCCGGCCCGGCGCGCTGGATGAACCACGCGAACAACGCGAGGCCGAGCAACAGCAGGATGACGCGGGCGGCGGCCTTCATGCGCCCGAACGCGTCGCCGCACTTCCGGCTCTCTTCGGCAGCTGCAAGACAAGCGCCGTCACCCAGAAAATGTGAACCGTGATTCCCGTCAGCCACAGGAACCATTCGAGGCGGCCAATCACCGCGAGAAACAAAATCAACGCCGTGAAATCGCGCGTGGACGCCGCGTCGATGAACTTCTCCAGCTTTGAATCTTCAACGGTCGAGAGCCTGCGGGCGCGCACGACGACCGGAAAGGAAATCACCGCGCCCGCCACCGCGCTGATGCCCAGCCACATCACCGGGGCATTCACTCCGGCGTGATGGAGACCGATGGCGAGCGCCGCGAAGACCGCCACATGCACCACTTGATCGAGCCCGAGGTCCAGCCACTTGCCAATGGGAGATTCCTTGAAGACCACGCGGGCGATGTCGCCGTCCACGCAATCAATCAGCGCCGACAGCTGGAGCAGGATTGCCCCGATGATTCCAGCCGTGTAATTCCCCCGCGCGAAGAACCACGCGCTCGCCAGCCCCACCAACGCCGAGATGACGGTCACTTGATTCGGCGACACGGGCGTGTGAATCAGAACCTTCGAGAGAAAGCGGCCGAGTGGGCGGTTGAAATACGTGTCCACCACGCCATCGCTGGAGCTGCCGAGCGATGCCCAAAGTTTTCGTCCGAGCATTTTGGCCGTTGCGGCATCGACCACTCTTCCCGCAACGCCGGCGGCACGAATCTCCGGCGCGGACTTCAGCAATGGCGCGATGTCCAATGTTCCAGCCGGCAGCCCGCCCGCAACACCGAGAGGAAGCGCCTCTCCTGACGCATCCATCAAACGCCCGCGTTGCGCCAGCATCGCCTTGATGTCACCGGGCTGAACCATGAGGCTGCAATCCGCGAGCAGAACGGGGCCTTCGACGGACGGCATGGAAGGAATCGTGTCCACTGCGATGCCAAGCGCTCGCGAGCGTTGCAAGACCGGAAGCTCCCCGGCGCACATGACTCGAACCGGCCCGCAACCGCCGCGATGCAGCGCGACGACCAGGCGGTCCAGCAACGTGAGCGCGGCGATGCGAATCGAACCGATCTTCGGGTCGCAGAGAATGATGGCTGGAACTTTTTGTTCGCGAGAATCCGGCATGCGCGCGCCGCGAGACGGCTCCGGGCGCGGCAAACGTTAGGGCCGCCGGGCGACGAAACGCAACCATGCAGACGCCCCGTCCCGTAATGGTTTGCATTCGCGCCCCTGCTGAAGCGCCCGGCGGGAAGGGCTTCTTGACTCACCCGGAGCGCCCACCGATAGTTTCCGCAGCGAAACGTCTGCATGAGCAACGGAACAGCCAGTGTATCGGTCTGGGTCGGCGACCAGTTCGTCTGCATCAAACTTGCAGGCCGGGCGAATTTCCAGTGCAGCATCGATTTCAAGAAGCTCATCCAACACCTCAATGATCAGGGCCACCGGCGGTTCGTCATTGATGTCTCCGCCTGCCAGCTGATGGACAGCACGTTTCTCGGCGTGCTCGCCAGCCTGGCGGTGAAATTTGGCCAGCACCTGAATGGAACGGAGCCGACCCCGCTTGAGCTGCTGAATCCCAGCGACCGCGTCCTCGACATGCTGGACAACCTCGGGATCACGCACTTCTTCAAAATCATCCGGGAAACTCCGCCGGTCGGGGGCGAGTTCAGCCCCGTCGAAAAATCACCGGCCGGCACCGACCGCGCCGAGACGACGAAGACCTGCCTCGAAGCGCACCGTTTGCTGATGGAACTGAACCCCGCCAACGTCGCGAAGTTCAAGGACGTGACCAAGTTCCTTGAGGAAGACTTGAAGCGGGTCGAGAGGTAAGCCCCGCACGGGCTACGTTTCAAAAGGAAGCAGCGTTCGTTTCCATCGCGGCCGGTAAAGCCGGTTCTTATCGAACGACAATCCAACCCGCGACGTTCTTCCGACGATCTGTTTCCGCTCCACTGTCCCGTAAAACCGTGAATCGAAACTGTTGTCGCGCGAATCGCCCATCATGAAATAGCGATCCTCCGGCACGATCATTTCCGGGAAGTCCCGCGCATGAGCGCGCCCCGGCAACGCCAGCACAAGATGCGTTCCTGACGCCGATCGTTCCCGCGCAATCAAAGGCGCGGGATCCTCGTATATCTCCTTCCGATAAGGCTCCCACGCCATCGGCTCATGCTCCAACGCCACGCCGTTTCGATACAAGACGCCGCCTCGCATCTCCAACCGGTCACCCGGCACGCCGACAACCCGTTTTACCAGACGCTGGCCGTCATGAGGCGAAAAGAAGACGACGATCTCATCACGGCTTGGGTCTCCCCAACTCGCGAGGCGACGCAGCGTGAACGGAACCTTCAGGTCATACGCCAGCTTGTTCACCAGCACCAGGTCGCCCTCCAGAATCGTCGGCTTCATGGAACCGCTGGGCACCCAGTTCCAGTCCGCGATGGCCGATTTGAACGGCAGGACAATCGCCGCCGCGACAAGCACTGGCTTGAACCACTCCTTCCACAAGTAACGGCCGACGCGAAGCAAAAGTGTCTTCCCGGAATGTTTCATCCTGAAAGCACACCGCCGCCGCGAAAAAGTTTCAAAACCAGCGACGATGGATGCACGATGCGCCGCCCTATCCTCCCAGCCCTACTTCGCGCCTTGATCAATCCATGCGCGGACGAGGCCGACCTGTTCCGCCGTCAGCGGCTTCGCCGGAGCATCGCCTCCGCGTCCGCCGGGAAAACCGCCGCCGCCCATGCCGCCAAATCCACCTTGCGGAATGACCTCACGCAAACCGGCGTAGAGCGAATCGTTGTCGAGCGAACCGCTCTTCGCGGAGTCGAAACTTGCGAACCATTTTTCAAACGTCGCCTTCACCTCGGCACGGGTCAGCGAACCATCCTTGTCGCCGTC
>JBDHQG010000608.1:0-3194 GCA_039806925.1 Limisphaerales bacterium | reverse complement strand
CCCGCTCCGGAGCCGGTGCAGTCCTCGAGACCGTCTGATCACCTCACGCCGCCTTGGCGAAGACCCTCACCAGGCGATCAAGGGCGCCATTGAGCGTCTCGTCCTTTTTCGCGAAGCAGAATCGGACCACCGACGTCACCGGCGTCTCGGCGTAGAAGGCCGAGACCGGAATGGCGGCAACGCCGTGGTCGCTGACGAGAGCCTTGCAGAAGGCGACATCGTCGGAAATGCCCGCCGCGGCAAGCTTATTCGCGCCCGGATGGCTCCGTGGATCTCAGCGCTGGCGGCAGCCGATTGAGAGCAGCACGTTCGCCCACAGCGCCTGATCCCCGGTCTGAATCGTCAGAACATGGTCCGGCGACTCGACGGCCTTGTAGAAATCCCATTTCAAGATCGGCTCCAGCTTGAGCCTGCAGCGGGCTTGCTTGAGCACCTGGCGGTATTCGTTCCACACCGGCGGCTCGCCGTGGCGCGCATACGGATCGTCCGCCGGGATGCCCATCGTGTTCACCGAATCGACGACCACGGCGCTGAGGATCGCACGCAAGGTTTGGGCGACAGTGACGAGGCCCGGCGAAAGATTCAGGCAAACGATTTCGGCGTTCGGACCCTTCTTGGTCGAAGCCGGATAATTACCGTCGGCGATCAGAATCTTCGCGTGATGTCCGGCGCGGCCGAGGACTTCGTTGATCTTCGGGTGGATGAGTTCGTGTTTCAGCATGGCGAGATGGAAGCGGAAACGCCTTCGTTCGCGCAAGCTTCCTTGAATTTCGCCATCGGTCCGGGCCATCTTGCGTCCCATGCCGAAGCCCACAGACATCCGCCCCGTCGGCGCGACGCTGTATTTCCTGCCGATCAAAACGCGGGTGCCGCTGAAGTTCGGCCCGGAGACCACGACGTCCGTCACCTGCGCGCGCGTGAAGCTCACCGTTGCCGACCGGCAAGGAAGGCGGGCCGAGGGCTGGGGCGAGACGCCGCTGAGCGTGCAATGGGTCTGGCCCGGCGCTTTGAGCTATGAGACGCGTCATGCGGCGCTGAAAGCCTTCACCGAAAATCTGGCGAAGGCGTGGGCCACATTTGAAGCCGCCGGGCATCCCATCGAGGTGGGGCACGAGTTTCAGGAACAGGTGCTGCCGAGGCTGCGCGAGGAATTCAACCGCAGTCGCGGCGGCGAACCGATGCCCTGGCTGGCCGCGCTGGTCTGCTGCTCGTTGTTTGACCTGGCGCTGCACGATGCCTTTGGGCAGCTGCTGGACCGTCCGGTTTACGAAACATACGGCGGCGAATTCATGAACCGCGATCTCGCCGCGTTTCTGAGCGGCGCCGTCGGCGCGGATGTTTCCTTCGCCGGAAAGTTTCCGTGCGATTTCCTCGCCCGTTCCCGGCCGAGCCGGCTCCGCGCGTGGCATCTCGTCGGCGGACTGGACCCGTTGAACGCCGATGAGTTGACCGGAAGCGAGCCGAAGGACGGTTATCCGGTGTTGCTCGGCGACTGGATTGATCGCGACGGATTGACCTGCCTGAAGGTGAAGCTGCGCGGAAACGACGCGGCCTGGGATTACGCGCGGCTCACGGCGGTTGGAAAGATCGCCATCTCGCAAAACGTGGAATGGCTGACCGCGGACTTCAACTGCACGGTCAACGATCCCGCCTACGTGAACGAGATGCTGGACCGGTTGCGCGATGAACATCCCCGCCTCCACGGCATGATTCTCTACGTCGAACAACCCTTCCCCTACGAACTCGAAGAACATCGCATCGACGTTCACAGCGTTTCCGCGCGCAAACCCTTGTTCCTCGATGAAAGCGCGCACGACTGGCGGATGATCCGGCTCGGGCGCGAGCTGGGCTGGACGGGTGTGGCCTTGAAGACGTGCAAGACGCAGACCGGCGCCCTGCTCAGCGCGTGCTGGGCGAAGGCGCACGGGATGACCTTGATGGTGCAGGATCTGACGAACCCGATGCTCGCGCAGATCCCGCACGTCCTGCTCGCCGCCCACGTCGGAACCATCATGGGCGTGGAGACCAACGCGATGCAGTTCTACCCGGAAGCCTCCGCCGCGGAATCAACCGTCCATCCCGGCCTCTACCGTCGCCGGCGCGGAAGCATCGATCTCTCCACCCTTTCGGGGCCGGGATTCGGCTATCGCACGCCAGAAATACCGCGCCCGCTCCCCTCCCCCGCCGTCGATTGTCCCTGAGCCGGACGACGTGTAACCGACTCGACGCCTACCGGTCATTTCCAATGACCTAAACATCCTTCAGCCCGTTCCGACGCGCCTGTATTGCCTCGGGTGGCTGGAAAAATATCCGCCGGTTTGCCGGAACCAAACGCCAGTTCGTGCATCTCACGCTTGTTGAGCCTGCCCGTTTTGGCAGGGCTACAGGCCAACCAAACAAAACCCGAACAACATGAGCATGCAGTTCACCCGAATGATCCGGCTGATGGCGCTGGCCTCCCTCGCCGTGCTGGCCTGCCCCGAAACCCGCGCCGCCGTGACCAACATCGTGCGGGTCACCGGGCCCAACACGTTCGGCTTTTCGCCGAGCAACATCCTGATCGAAACCGGCGACAGCATCCGCTGGACGAACACTTCCAGCACGTCGCACGACATTACGCCGGGAATCAAAGTGAATAATGCGACTAATGCGCCCAATCCCGCCTGGGCCCCCGCCACGCTGAATCTCAACGGCACCTTTCAAGTCGCCTTCTCCAATGTCGGCATCTACCCCTACCTCTGCGGCCGCCACGTCTTCGGCATCCCGGCGCGCCCGGAACAAACCGGCACCGTAACCGTTGTCCAGGCGAACTTCCGCCCCGTCGTCACCCTCACCTCGCCGACCAATCTGACCACTCTCACCGCCCCCGCGAACCTGACCCTCTCCGCGACGGCCACCGACGCCGACGGCACCGTAAGCAGCGTGGAATTCTTCAGCGGCACAACCTTCCTGGGCAGCGCGAGCGCGGAACCTTACGAGCTCAGCGTGACCCTCGCCGCCGGCTGGCACCAAATCATCGCCCGCGCCATTGACAACCTCGGCGGCTCGAACTCCACGGATGCCGTCAACGTGCTCGTGAACAGCAATCGCACGGTCGCCGTCTCCGGCTTCACCTTCTCACCCAACATCCTCACCGTAACCGTGGGCGATACCGTCAGCTTCACCGGACTTGGAAGCTTTCACACCGTGACCGG
>JBDHQG010000607.1:0-3202 GCA_039806925.1 Limisphaerales bacterium | reverse complement strand
TTACGCGAAGTCCCGGCCCGGCAGCAAAATCGAGGACCAGCTCGTCCACCAATACCTCCCGCTCGTGCGCACCGTCGTCGGCCGCCTGGCCATGACGCTGCCGGCGCACGCGGCCACCGAAGATCTCTACAGCGCCGGCCTCGTCGGGCTGCTCCACGCCGTGCGCCGCTACAATCACAAGGCCGGCGTGCTCTTCGAGACCTACGCGCGCGTGCGCATCCGCGGCGCGGTGTTCGACGAGCTGCGCAAGCTCGACTGGGTGCCGCGCTCGGTGCATGACAAGGCCCGCAAGGTCGAGGACGTCATGCGCAAGCTCGAGCAGAAGAAGGGGCGCGTGCCCACCAATGCCGAGATGGCGGAGGCGCTGGAGATCTCGGAGCCGGAATACGAGCAGCTGTTGAACGAGATTCGCCCGGCGACGTTTGTGTGCCTGGACTCGGTGCGCAGCGCGGAACAGGAGGGCGAGGCGACGCAGCACGAGGCGGTGGCGGATGCTTCCGTTCCCGACCCGGGCCGCAACACGGAGCGCCGCGAGCTGGCGCGCATCATCGCCAGCCGCCTGGAGACGTTGCCGGACATGCAGCGCAAGGTGCTGGCGCTTTATTATTTTGAGGATCTGCGGCTGCGCGAAATCGCCGAGGTGTTCGGGGTGACGGAGTCGCGCATCAGCCAGATTCACGCGGCGGCGATCCTCGCCATCAAGTCGTACCTCGCCAAGCACGACACCATCCAGACCCGGCCGTAGGTCAACGTCGTCATCGCATGTTTGTCATCGCCGGCTTCATCATCGTGATCGGGTCCGTCCTGGGCGGATTCATCATCGCGGGCGGCCATCCCGTCCACCTGTTCGTCCTTTCCGAATACATCGTCATCTGCGGGTCCGCCCTGGGCGCCGTGGTCACGATGTCCTCGAAGAAGGTCGTCTTGATGGGGTTGATCAAGCAGATGATGGGCTCGATCAAGGGCAACCCTTACTCGAAGACGGCCTACGAGGAGTTGTTCAAGGCCCTGTACGAGCTGTTCATGCTGGGCCGGCGCAACGGCATGATCGCGCTGGAGGAGCATGTGAGCAACCCGCATGGCAGCAGCATTTTTGGAAAGTACCCGAGCATCTCGAAGAATCATCACGCGCTGGATTTTCTCTGCGGCGGGCTGCGGCCGGTGATCGACGGCAAGGTGAAGCCGGACCAGCTGAAGGTGTTGATGGAGATCGAGCTGGACGCGATGGAGAACGAGCATCACACGCCGATCAGCGTGTTGACGAAGGCGGCGGACGCGATTCCGGGCTTCGGCATTGTCGCCGCCGTTTTGGGCATTGTCATCACGATGGGTTCCATCGCCGGCCCGATCGAGGAGATCGGCCACCACGTTGCCGCCGCGCTGGTCGGAACGTTCATCGGGATTTTGATTTCGTACGGCTTCCTGAATCCCATGGTCGTCAGCATGGAGGCGATTGGCACCGCGGAGATCACCTACATGAAGTGCATTTCCGGGGCGGTCATCGGCTTTGCCAACGGCATGGCCCCGGTGATGGCCGTCGAGGTCGCGCGCCGGTCCTTGAGCAGCGATGTGAAGCCCAAGCCGGATGAGCTGGAGGCCATGCTCAAGGGCATCGGCAAGTAATCCCCTTCCAGTGCATGGGAAAAAAACACGGACATCACGGCGGCGCCTGGAAGATTGCCTACGCGGACTTCGTCACCGCCATGATGGCGCTCTTCCTGGTGCTCTGGCTCACGTCGCAGGACGAGAAGATCAAGGAAGCCGTCCAGCGCTCGTTTACCAACCCGTTCGCGTCCCTCACGAAGGAATCGACGGGCATCATCCCGCAGAAGGACGTGCCGTCGGTCTCGCGCGACAAGGGGGGCAACTTCGACTCCTCCGCCGCCGTCGAGCTGGCCATGCTGCGGCGCCTGAACGAGGAGCTGCTCAAGGCGCTGGAGAAAGAGATTGACGACGACCCGCAGGATCCGAAACCGCTCAAGATGGACATCACGCCGGAGGGCCTGCGCATCAGCATTTTTGACCGGGCGAAGAAACCGATCTTCAAGCGGCAAAGCTCTGAGTTCACGGCCTACGGCGACTGGGTGATGTCCACCCTGGCCTGGCAGATTTCCCTCTTCTCGACGTTCAATGTCGAGCTGGAGGGCCACACCGAGAGCGGCGCGGCGCCGGTGCGCGAGGATTATGGCGATTGGGAGATTTCCGCGGAGCGCGCGGGCGCGGCGCGGCGCAAGTTGATCGAGCATGGCGTGGCGGCGGGGCAGATCCGCAAGGTGGCGGGTTTTGGCGACACGGTGCCCATGCCGCAGACGAGCCCGGAGGACGAGACGAACCGCCGCATCACCGTCATGCTCAAGGTCCGTTCCGGCAAAGGGAACAGCGCATGAGCAAGGCCGCTGTGGCGACGGATCCGTTTGTGCCGTTCGGCCCGGGAACTCTGGCGGGGAGGGCGGGGGCTGCGAATCTCAAGGTGGTCCCGGCGGGCGCGGACGGTTTCTCGCCGTTCCAGCCGGGCGCGGGCGGGCCAGTCCACGGTGCGGCGGGCGGTCATGTTCATGGCACGGGCCAGCCCACCGTCACGTTGCAGAGGGAGGGGGACAAGGTGGTGGGAATCCGGGTGGAGTGCGGGTGCGGGCAGGTGATCGAGCTGGCGTGTGCCTATTGATCTGGTGGCAACCACGGATAAACACGGATTAGAAAACAAAGGCGGACACGAATTTCACGAATTATCACGAAGTCAGAATTCCCAATGTGTGAACATTCGTGAAATTCGTGTCTTCCTCTCCGGGTTTACCTATCCGTGTTTATCGGTGTTTATCCGTGGTTGAATGGAGTGGTTCTGGGTTGGGTGTCCAGAGGTAGAGTTTGGAGCCGCGCCAGTCTTTCATTTCCACCACTTGTTTCGGGCGCACGCCGGGGATTTCAAAGGTGTTGCTGATGAGCAGCGCGTGGGGGCGCATTTGGGCCTGCGCTTTTTTCCAGAGGCCGGGCATGGGGACGGGGGAGAGGAAGCAGTAGACGATGTCGTAGGGCGCGAGGTTGACGTTCCAGAGGCTTTGGTAGCGCACGCGGCAGTTCGGATGGATCAGGCAGCGGAGCCAGGAGGCGAGGAAGACCAGCGGCGCGGTTTCGACGCCTTCGAATTGTGCCTTGGGGAAGCGTCGCGACAGTCGGCAGAGGGTGCCGGCGAGGCCGCTGCCAA
>JBDHQG010000606.1:0-3204 GCA_039806925.1 Limisphaerales bacterium | reverse complement strand
GCACGAAGAAGCTCATTCTGATCCGGGTCGACTTTTCCGATCTCACCGGCGCGCCGTTCGCCGACGGCACGGGCACGAGTTTGATCAGCGGCCTCAACGATTACTACATGGAGTCGAGCTATGGGCGCAGCGGCTTCTACCTGAACGGACAGGGGTCGGTGATTACCACCACGCTGCGCATGCCGCAGACCGCGGCGTACTACGGCGCAAACGACGCCTTCCTGCAGCTGCGCTCCGATGCCCGCGCGGCCGCGACCACCGCCGGATATACCCTGGCTGACTACGACTACGACCTGATTTGCTTCGGCAACGTGCCGGGCTGGGGCTGGGCCGGGCTGGGCTATGTCGGCGCGGCGGGCGTCTGGCTGCGGAGTTACTTCACGGTGGGCGTGGCCGGTCACGAGTTGGGTCACAACTACGGTCTGAATCACGCAAACTTCTGGGACACCGGCGGGCAAAGCGTGATCGGAGCCGGCAGCAGCGTGGAGTACGGCGACACCCAGGACACGATGGGCTCGGCCAACGGCGGCTCATACCATTTCAACGCGCGCTACAAGAACTACATGAACTGGCTCCGCGCCGAGGAAGTCACGAACGTCACCGTCAACGGCGTTTACCGCATCTATCCGCACGACGACGCCACGGCGACGGGCTTGCGCGGCCTGAAGATTGCGCGCAGCGCCTCGACCAATTACTGGGTCGAATTCCGCCAGAAGTTCACCAGCAACAAGTGGCTGATGAACGGCGCGGGCATCCGATGGGCGGGCAACGGCAACGAGAAAAGCCATCTCCTCGACACGACGCCGGGCTCGCCGGATGGCAAGAGCGACGCGGCCTTGGTCGTGGGGCGCACGTTTGCCGACACAGCGGCGGGAGTTTACATCACGACGTTGCGCAAGGGCGGCACCACGCCGGAATCACTCGATGTCGCGGTGAACCTCGGGCCGTTTCCAGGCAACACGGCGCCTGTCGTGACGTTGGATGCGGAGAGCACGAGCACGGGCGCTGGGTCGACGCTGTCGTTCACCGCGGACGCCTCGGATGGAAACAATGACACGCTCGCGTATTACTGGGACTTCGGCGACGGAACTTTCGGCACGAACGGTTCACTGGCCGGCAAGTCGTGGTCGGCGGCGGGCCAATATGTCGTGCGTTGCGTGGTCACGGACATGAAGGGCGGCGAGGCGAGTGATTCCGTTCTGATCACGGTCGGCAGCCCGAGCACCTACTCGATCAGCGGCACCATCACGGCGAACGGATCCCCGGTGGGCGGTGTGCGGGTTTCGGTTTCCTCGATGAAGGTGACCTACACCGACAGCAGCGGCCTTTATACGCTCACCGGCCTCTCCGCGGGTTCCTACACGGTGAGCGCATCATTGGTGGGTTATGAGTTCTCGGAATTCGGCTTCTCGAATCCCGTCTCCGTCGGTCCGAGCCGGACGGGAATCAACTTCGAGGGTCAGGCGGACCCCAGCGGCGGCGGCACGGCCAGCCTGAACAGTCCGGCCAATAACGCGACTTACACTGCGCCCGCCACCATCTCCCTTGCCGCCTCGGCGACCGCAAGCCCGGGCCAGATTGTTTCCAAGGTCGAGTTTTATCAGGGCACCACAAAGCTCGGCGAAGACAGCACCTCGCCCTATACGCTGACATGGAGCAGCGTCGCGGCGGGAAGTTATTCGCTCCGCGCCCGGACGGTTGACACGATGGGCCTGTCGGCGACTTCGGCTCCGGTGAACATCACCGTCAATCCCCAGGCGCCCACCATCACAAGCCAGCCGCAGAGCCAGACCATCTCGGCGGGCGGCAACGTGACCTTCACCGTCGGTGTCTCCGGCTCCGCGCCGTTCACGTATCGCTGGCGTTTGAACGGAACCAACCTCGCGGGCGCGGTCAGCTCCTCGCTCAGCTTGAACAACGTTCAGCCCAATCAGTCCGGCGGCTACTCGGTCGTCGTCACCAACGCCGCCGGCACGGTCACCAGTTCGTCGGCGAACCTGGCGGTCAATTGCACTTACACCCTGTCGTCGAACAGCCACGCGCTCAGCTCCGCTGGCGGCAGTGGCAGCGTGGACATCACGACGGCGGGCGGCTGCTCGTGGACGGTGGATGACGTTCCATCCTGGGTCACGATCACGGGCGGCAACGGAGGCACTGGAAACGGCACGGTGAGTTACACCGTTTCGCCCAACACCAACTCCGGCAACCGCAGCGCGACGCTTGAGATCGGAGGCCGCAAGTACGTCATCAGCCAGGGCGCGCCCGACCTGACGCGTCCGACCGTGGCGTTCTCGTCGCCCTCTGCGAGCGCCACCATCACGAGCATCGTGGTGACGGTGATCGGCAGCGCGAACGACAACGACGGGGTTGCGCGCGTGGATTACGCGGTGGGCTCTGGGTCTTTCGCCACAGCCACGGGCTCTGAAGATTGGTCCGCCTCGGTGACGCTTCAGCCGGGCACGAACATCATCAGCGTTCGCAGCGTGGATTTGTCCGGCAACATCTCGCTCACCAACACCCGCGCCCTCTTCTGCACGGTGCCGAGCTCGCTCAGCCTGGCCATCAACGGCCCGGGCACGGTGAGCGGCGCGACCAACGGCCAGAAGTTCCCCATCGGCAAGCTCTGCAAGATCACGGCGGTGCCGGTGTCCGGCTATGTCTTCTCGAACTGGGCCGGCAATGTCTCCGGCCACGCGCCGACGCTGACCTTCCTCATGCAGTCGAATCTCCAGGTCGTTGCGAACTTTGTCGCGAATCCGTTTTCCTCCCGCAAAGGTTCCTATAACGGATTGTTCTTTGAGAGCGACCAAGTGAGGCTGGGACAGTCCGGCGCCTTCACGTTTGCGCTGACCGACAAGGGCACCTATTCCGCGTCACTACAAATCGGATCCAGGAAGACCAGGGCCAGCGGCAAACTGGATCTCGAAGGCCGTGCGACGAACGTCGTCAGCCGTTCCGGAACGAACGCGCTGACCATTGTCTGGTCTGTCGCGCTGGATGACTCGGACAAGATCACAGGCACCGTCAGCGACGGAAACTGGACGGCGGATCTGGCCGGAGACCGGGTGTTCTACACCAAGACCAACGCAGCCCCGCAAGTCGGCAACTACACGCTGGTGTTGCTCGGCACGCCCGGCGGCGGAGTCGCTCCCGAAGGCGACAGCTACGGCACCGCGACGGTGGACGCAAAAGGTGGCGTGAAGT
>JBDHQG010000605.1:0-3152 GCA_039806925.1 Limisphaerales bacterium | reverse complement strand
CACTGGAACTCGAGGATCTGCCCGACGCTGTCGCGGAAACAATTCGGGATGATGAGAATGCCCGTGGCGAGCGCCAGCCCGGCGACGGTGAAGAACACCTGCATCGGCTTGCGTTCGAGATTGCGGACGGCGATGCGGAAGGTGTTCGAGAAAAAGTGCGCGATGCCGGTGCGTTCGATGAGCGACGGACGGTAGTTCGCCGGCGGCTCCGGTCGCATGGCTTCGGCGGGCGGGAGCTTCGCGGCGCGGCGCACGGAGCTGAGCACGCCGAGCGTGGCGGCACACGCGGCGACGATGAGCGCGGTGCCGAGCGCGGAGTAATCGAGGTCGAAGCCGAGCGTCGGGAAGCGGAAGAACATCTTGTACATCTGCACGAGCTGCGAGCCGAGCCCGATGCCGCCGAGTGCGCCGGCGACGGTGCCGACGATGACGAAGGCAAAGGCGAACTTGAGGTAGTGAAACGCGATGTCGCGATTCGCAAAGCCGAACGCCTTGAGGATGGCGATCTGGTCGCGCTGCAAGGCGAGCAGGCGCGAGAGCACGGCGTTGGTCATGAACGCGGCGACGCTGAGGAAGACGAGCGGGAAACCGAACGAAAGGATCGTGAGCACGCGGATTTCGTCCGAGACGCGGATGTGCGACGGGTGATCCGAGCGGCCGTGTGCGCCGCGTCCGCCGTAGGGCAGGAGGAGGCGATCCAGTTCCGCGATGATGTTGCGTTCGCCGGCTCCGGGCGCGAGCGAGAGCACGGCGGAGTTGAACGCGCCGTCGAGATCGTAGGCGTTGGCAAGTTCCTCGTAGGGCATCCAGAAGATGCCGTAGGTGCGGTTGTCGGGCAGCGCGGAGCCGGGGCGCGATTCGAAGATGTATTCGGGCGAGAGAACGATGCCGGAGATGCGCGACTTCTGGAGGCGCCCGTTGATCACCATGGTGATGTTGTCGCCGGGCTTGAGATGGTTCGCCTCCGCGAAGGCTTCGCCCACGAGCACTTCGCCGCGACGACCGGGCTTGAGCCATTCGCCGGCGCGGAGGAAGAGGCGGTTCAACTCGGGCTCGCGGAAGTCCGGCTGCGAACGCACCAGTCCGGTGGCGGGTTCATCGAGGCCGGGAATGTCGAGTGTGACCTGGACGGAAACGCCCGGCTCGACGGCGGCAACGCCGGGAATTTCGCGAATGCGTTCGGCGAGCGAGAGCGGGGCGCGCTTGAGTCCGGCGAAGACGTCGGCGAAGCGATGGGCGCGGTAGTATTCCTCGCGCGTGCTCTCCAGCGAATGGATGAGGCTGCGCGACATGATGAGCATTGCCAGTCCGCATGCCATCACGAGCGACACCGCGATGGCCTGGCCTTTCATGCGGCGCAGGTCGCGGAGGAGTTTGCGGTCGAGGTGGGCGAGCATGTTACCAGTTCAGGCTCGACACTTCTACGCGGCGTTCATTGCGGTGGATGTGATGCACCTTGCCGTCAGAGAAATGGATCACGCGATCCGCCATGCCGGCCATGACGGCGTTGTGCGTGATGATGACGGTGAGCGTGCCGAGTTCGCGATTCGCCCGCTCGACGGCTTCCAGCACAACGATGCCGGTCTTCACGTCGAGCGCGCCGGTCGGCTCGTCACAGAGGAGAACTTCCGGGCGCTTGGCGATGGCGCGGGCGATGGCGACGCGTTGCTGTTCGCCGCCGGATAGCTGGGCGGGGAAGTGATCCAGGCGCGGGGCGAGCCCGACCATTTCCAGCGCCTGCTCGGGCGGCATCGGATCGCGGGCGATCTCGGTGATGAGCGCGACGTTTTCGCGGGCGGTGAGGCTGGGGATGAGATTGTAGAACTGGAAGATGAACCCCACGCTGTCGCGACGATAACGCGTGAGCTGCGCTTCGTCGGCATGAGTCAGATCCAGATCGCGATACCACAATTCGCCCGAGGTCGGCACGTCGAGCCCGCCGATTTGATTCAGCAACGTCGTCTTGCCGCTGCCGGAGGGTCCGAGCAGCACGATGAGCTCGCCTGCGTGGAGCTCGAGATCGACGCCCGCCAGCGCATGTACTTCCGCAGTGCCGGAGCCGTAAGTCTTGGTCAATCCGCGCGCGCGGAAGACGGGTTCGGAATCTGAAATGGCAGTTAAGCGTTCGGTCACAATAGCGCCGTGGTCGGGCGCGGAGGAAGTATTGTGCCTCCCGGACGTTCTGCCAATGCAACTATTGGAGTAGCCGCTTCAAGCCACGGCGATGTAATCGGAGTGCGCCCGTCCTCGGGCGCAGAATGGTGCATCCCATCGGATTTCCTTCTCAATCGTCGCTCCGCGACGAAACCTTCCCGCCCCGCGATCCGTGGACTGAAGTCCACGGCTACCTTCAATGCCTCGCTCCGCGAGGCCAGACGACCGCTCCACGCCATCCACCGAAAGCAGCGAAGAACCCTTTTTGTTCCGACAACCATGCTGCGGCCGGGGACGGTCGCACTCCGCTATGGCATCGCTCCTTCTGAGAGTGAGCGGTTGCGCGTGTGGGTTCGATGGCGGTAGCGTGCGGTCCATGAAATCTTTGGTCGCCGGCCTGGGATGGTTGCTTTGTACACTGACGTTGTCAGGTGCTCCAGCGCCCGTTCGGCCAACGGCGACGGATGAGCAGAAGGCGCAGTTGAAGGAGATGCTTCGCATCCTACCGAAGAGCGAGCCGTGGGAGAAATGGCTGGTGGCTTCGGGCGCCATGCCACCGAATTTCAACTTACTGCCGACGATTCCGTTCCTGCCGGACCCGCTGCGCTTCGTGAACGGGCGCGAAGTGAAGATCGAGGACTGGCCCAAGCGCCGCGCGGAATTGCACGCGCTGTTTCAATTCTACGTGACGGGCAATTGGCCGGCGTCGCCGGGGAACACGCGCGTGGCGGAGTTCAATCAACGGGTGGAGGCGGGCTCCACGGTGCAGGATGTGACGCTGGAGTTTGGCCCGAACCACGCGGCGAAGTTGCATCTGGAGGTAATCGTTCCGAACGGCAAGGGTCCGTTTCCGGTGTTCATGACGCAGGAGAATCATCGGCAGTGGGCGCTGGTGGCGCGGGCCTTCACGGCGGACGGGATGTTGGGTGATCAGATCACGCTGCCGCGGGCGTTGTAGCGCAGGGACGCCTGGCTGAGGCTGCGCTCCTTGAAGGAGT
>JBDHQG010000604.1:0-3226 GCA_039806925.1 Limisphaerales bacterium | reverse complement strand
AAGGTTGATTGTAAACGGGCTTTCTCTGGGCATAGAGTGCGCATCAAACGCACTCCCATATCACCGCAAGGCGGGATTTGAGGCAATACAATACGTCATCGAATTTACGCCGATTAGCACTAAGTTACGCAAGGCACTCTTGTCGATTTTTAGCGTAACCAGATCCTTTTGCGTGAGGTAGCGGATATTCGTAGGCGAATCCTCAGCGTAAAGGATTGTCAGCTCGGAGTTGTATGCCTCATGAACGTCCATGAATCCGTCGGTTTTCTGCCCACGTTCGATTATAGATTTGTAAACCTCGGGAAGAAATCCTTTGTCCTTTATCACCGGAACGATTCGAGTGATGTCGACTGGGGCGTTGGTACCACGCGGCGTCTCTAAAAACGCGTTCACATATTTTGCGATAATCGAATCGCGATCCGCCGGTGCCTTACGGTAATGGTCATACGCATTCTCCAAGAAAGCGGTGGATTCGTTCGCAGCGCTGTCTTTCACCTTCACCTCCAAAGGGGCAACAACCGTGACTGTCAGCTGAAGTCCGGCTTGCCGGAGTTGTGCAGCGAAAATCTCGGTGAATTCATGAGGCGACAATAAGGATGAAGCCGAGCAGCCAGTTAACAACAACCCGCCCATTAATTTAAGAATTCGCCTGAACATTTTCTTCTTATGGCGAGATGGGTTCAGCAAGTCAGCAATTAAAATGCTTCCACAGCGCGGTCATTGCTCGGAATTGCACTTTCCTCCTCTTTCCGTCACGCTTCGCTCCACTGTGTTGACTCTCGAACGTTTCTCTTTCGGTGTGGGCGATCGCTTCGCGCATCAGGCGAAGGCCCAGCTTCACGCGTTTCAATTGCTCGCCAGGCACGGCGTCCGCGTCGCGCCGGTCTGGAACAAATCGAATCGCGAACACACCTTCATCGGCTCGGAGCCGCAGAGCGTGTTCGACGCCGCGGATGCCGCGGTGAAGTCCCAGGGCTGGACCGGCGGCTGGCACGTCGATGCCGACCACATCCGGCTCGAAACGGTGGACCGCTTTCTCCCGTGCTCGGACTTCTTCACCATCGATGTCGCGGATAGCATCGGCAAACCCGCGTCCGCCGAGGCGGTGAACGCGTTCGTGGCGCGGCACCCGGAACTCACCGGCAGCGTGAGCATCGCGGGCATCGCGCAGCCGTTCCAAATCACCGGGCCCGAGGTCGCGCGCGTCGCGGGGAAGTATCTGCTCGCGGTGCAGGATGCCGGAAAGATTTACCACCACATCGCGGCGAAGAAGGGGGAGTTCATCGCCGAGGTGTCGATGGACGAAACCGATGCTCCGCAGACGCCGCCGGAGCTGCTCATCATTCTCGCCGCGCTGGCGGATGAAGGCGTGAAGGCGCAGACCATCGCGCCGAAGTTCACCGGGCGTTTCAACAAGGGCGTGGATTACGTGGGCGATCTCGCGCAGTTCGAGAAGGAGTTCAACGACGACCTCGCCGTCATCATGCACGCCATCGCGCGCTACGGTCTCCCGGCGAACCTCAAGCTCTCCGTCCACAGTGGCAGCGACAAGTTCTCGCTCTATCCGATCATCCGTCGCGCGCTGCAACGCACCGGCGCGGGCCTGCATCTCAAGACCGCCGGCACGACGTGGCTCGAAGAGCTCATCGGCCTCGCGGAAGCGGGCGGCGAAGGGCTGGCGCTGGCGAAGGAGATTTACACCTACGCGCTCGAGCACGTGGACGAACTCTGCGCGCCGTACGCGAGCGTGATCGACATCGACCAGGCGAAGCTGCCGTCCGCCGCGACGGTAAACGGCTGGCGAGGCGAACAATTCGCGAATGCGCTGCGGCACATCCCCGGTCATGCGGAGTTCAACGCGAGCTTCCGCCAGTTGCTGCATGTGTCCTTCAAACTCGCGGCGAAGGCGGGCGCGCGTTACACGGGCTTGCTCAAGGCGAACGAGACCATCGTGGCGAAGAACGTGACGGAGAATATTTTCGATCGCCACATGAAGCCGCTCTTCATCGGCTGAACGCATATTCTGTCACGAATTACGCATCACGCATCACTTCCCATGCAAACCCGCCCCCTCGGCAAAACCGGTCTCCAACTTCCCATCCTCAGCTTCGGCGCGTCGTCGCTCGGACAGGAGTTCCGCAGCGTCACGATGGATGAAGCGCTGAAGAGCGTCCGCGTGGCGCTAGACTGCGGGCTGAACTTCATTGACACCTCGCCGTTCTACGGTCGCGGCATGAGCGAGGTGCTGCTCGGCGTCGCGCTGCGTGGCGTGCCGCGTGACAGCTACACGCTCTGCTCGAAGCTCGGCCGTTACGATCTTCAGCACTTCGACTTCAGCGCGAAGCGCGTGGCCGAGAGCGTGGACGTGAGCCTGCACCGGCTCGGCACTGATCATCTCGACATCATGCTGTGCCACGACATCGAGTTCGTGGAGATGCAGCAGATCGTGGATGAGACTATCCCGGCGCTGCGCAGGATTCAGCAGGCGGGCAAGGTGCGGTTCATCGGCTTCAGCGGTTATCCGATGAAGATTTTCAAGTTCATCCTCGACCAGACGACGGTGGATTGCGCGTTGAGCTACAATCAATACACGCTCCAGAACACGCGTTTCGCCGACGAGATTGTGCCATATCTGAAGTCGAAGGGCGTGGGCGCGATGAACGCCGGGCCGTTCAGCGCGCGCCTGCTCACGAACGCGCTATTGCCCGCATGGCTCAAGGAACCCGAGGACGTGAAGGCCGCCGCGCGCGCCGCTGCCGCGCATTGCACGAAGAAGGGCGTGGACATCGCGAAGCTGGCGCTGCAATTCAGCCTCGCGAACCCGGACATCACGACGACCGTGGCCGGCAGTGCGAACCCGGAGAACATTCGCAACTGGGCGAAGTGGGCGGCGGAACCCATCGACCAGCAGTTGCTCGCGGAAGTGCAGGCGATCTTCAAGCCCGTGAAAAACCTCGGGCACACGGAGGGGTTGGCGAAGAATAACTGAATCGAGTCGAGACATGTTTCCGGTAACGCTCATTCACCAAGAGGCACAGAGGCGGGGGTTGCCGTATCTGGTGATTGGCGCTCATGCAGTGAACGCTTACTGCGCGCCGAGGGGCACGTTGGATGTAGATTTTCTGGCGCGGAAAGTCGATCGGGAATCGTGGGACAAGTTGCTGACCACGGAAGGTTTCAAGTCTCTCAATGTTGGCGAGAACTTCGCCAACTATTCGCCGCCGTA
>JBDHQG010000036.1:0-14150 GCA_039806925.1 Limisphaerales bacterium | reverse complement strand
CACACGGGCAGGCCGCTCGCCTGGCCGAGAATGTCCCAGCACGCGATGTCGATGCCGCTCTTCACGTAGGGATGGCCCTTCAGCGCGGCGTCCATCTTGCGGTTCAGCTTCACGAGCTGGCGCGGGTCTTCGCCGAGCAGGTGCGGACCCAGTTCGCGTAATCCGGCGCGCACGCCTTCCGCGTACGCGGGCAGATAGAACGGCCCAAGCGGACAGACCTCGCCGTAGCCGATCAGTCCAGTGTCGGTTTCAACGCCGACGATGGTGCTGTCGAAGACGGTGACGGATTTGCCGCCGGACCATTTGTAGGTCGTTTCGTGCAACGGAAGTTCAACACGATGGGCAAAGAGGCGGGCGATTTTCATGGTTTAAGAATGGGCGAATTACTTCGACGGTGTCGGCGTGGACTGGAGTTTGTTGGATTCCGCCGCGTCACTGCGAGTCTGGGCCTGCTGTCGGATCTCAGCACGCGCTTTGGCAAGACGCTCGGGCCACTTAAATTTGGGCGCGGTCGCCGGATCGTAGCCTTCGAGATGATCGCGGAGACGCGTCACGGGTTTGGTGTATTTCAACACCGTATCGCCGAAGACTTCGCGACACAGCGCGGCGAGGCCGGAATCGTATTCGAGCAGTTCGGCGCGCGTGTTGACGTGGTTGTGATCGTGGTCGTTCTCGCGGTTGTCATCGAACCAGCTCTGCACGCCTTCGGCGAAATACTCATGATGATTCACAGAGGCATACTTTCCCTTCCATAGACCGGCCTTCATCGCCGCGTCGTATGCGGCCTTCACGCGCGCGTCAAAGCCGGGGTCCACGTTCGCCATGCCGCGCAAGTGAATGTTATGGGCCAGCTCATGGATCAGAATGTTCTCGGTCGAATACGGATCACCAGGGTAGCCCAGCAAATTCTCCTCACCGCAGGAACAAAACGGATCGGTTTCGCTGCCGCCCATGCCGCGGGCGCGGGCGTCGCGAAAGTCGCGGGCGGAGATGCCGGGAAAGCCTGGAATCGGATCCTTTGCGAGCCAACGCCACTCCGGCTGATCGCAGGTGAATTCGTTCCATGCCAGAATGCAAAGCCGCGCACCGCTCCTGACCATCGCCGCGCGCACATCCGGCCGCCGCGCGAGCATCAGGTCCACAAGGTAGGCCGCCTCCTTGAGCGCGTATGGATTCACCTGTGCCGACGCGACAATCGGAAATCCACCTGCCTTCACCCGCTGTGTGTAGAACGTCGGGATGCCCTCCGCGTCCGGCGGATCGAACCGCATCGCCTGCACCGGCACTTCGCTGGTGACGACGCGCTCGGCCTTGTCATCACGACCCACGACCGCAAAACGATGACCGAGCGTGGTGGTGATGATGGTGTTCTCGCCCGGCGCAACGGAACCATTCGACACGCGCTCCATGGCGGACTTGAGCCAGAAGATGTCCACCGTCTGCGCGCCGCCATTGATGAATTGCAGTTTCGGACGCGACGGCGACTCGGCGGCAAACGAACCCTCATTCAACAGAGCGGCAGCGGCGAGAAGGAGGAGCAGATTCTTCATCTCAATCATTTTCCCGCGCTGGCGGCGATGGCTTCGGCGACGGTTTTCCGGCCCATCGGCTGATACCCTTCAAACGGGCCGTCCACGCCGCCCGCAGGCCAGTCAGCCGTTGCGGCAAACTGGCCGTCGTCTTTGTATTCTTTTTTCAGCCGCGTGATTTCGGCTTTCAGCTCGGCGAACTTCGCGGCGACTTCGGGCTTCTTCGCCTCGGCTTCGTCGTGGAGGAGGTTGTGCTGCTCCGTCGGATCCTGCGTGAGGTCGAACATCTCGTAGGCGTCCTTCTGCCAGTAGTAAATGAGCTTGTGCGTGGCGGTGCGGACGCCGAGGTGCATGGCGGTGTTGTGATGGCCGGGCGAATGGTAGTAGCGGAAGTAAAATGTCTCGCGCCATCCGGCGGGTGATTCGCCGCGGAGCAGCGGCGCGAGCGAACGGCCCTGCATCGAGTCCGGCACGGGCAGTCCGGCGAGGTCGAGAAAGGTGGGCGCGAGATCCGCGTTGCCGACGAACTGCGTGGGCACTTGGCCGACCTTGACGCCGGGACCGCGCACGATCAACGGCGCGCGCAGGCCCGGTTCGTAGGAGAAGCGTTTGTCGTAGAGGCCAAGGTCGCCGAGATACCAGCCGTTGTCGGAGGAATAGATGACGATGGTGTTCTTCGCGAGGCCGCTCTGGTCGAGGTAATCGAGCACGCGCCCGACGCTGTCATCCACGCCCTGCACGCAGGCGAGGTAGTCGCGCATGTATTTCTGATACTTCCATTGCACCAGTTCTTTGCCGGTGAGTTTCTTGCCGTCCACTTCCAATTCCATCGGCACGGCATCCAGCCATTTCGCCAGCTCAGGCCCCTTGAGATCGGCGGGCGGCGCGAGTTTAAGATCGCGACGGGTGAGATCGCGCGCGATGGTCTGCTTGTTCTCCGGCAGCGCGGCGGGCCGCGTGGCGTAGGTGTCCCACAGCGTGCCCGGCTCGGGAATGATCTTGTCCTTGAACATTTCGATTTGCCGCGTGGCCGGCGCCCAGTTTCGATGCGGCGCCTTGTGATGCAGCATCAGGAAGAACGGCTTGTCCTGCGGACGCGTCTTGAGAAATTCGAGACCGAGCTCGGTCGTGATATCCGTGCAATGACCTTCGATGGTCAGCTTGCGTCCGGCGACGAGGAACTGCGGATTCCAATACTCGCCCTGGCCCGGCAGAACAATCCAGCGGTCGAAACCAGTCGGGTCGCTGCCGAGGTGCCACTTGCCGATCATGCCCGTATGATAACCGCCGGCCTGAAGGCGCTTCGCCACGTTGTCGCGTGAGCCGTCGAAGCGATTGAACACCGGCACGGCATTGAGGTGCGAATACTGTCCGGTCAACAGCGTGGCGCGGCTGGGCGTGCAGATGGAGTTGGCGACGAACGAATTGGCGAACCGCGCGCCTTCCTTCGCAAGCCGGTCGATGTGCGGCGTCCGGTTGACCTTCGATCCGTAGGCCGAGATGGCGTGCTGCGCATGGTCGTCGGAGAAGATGAACAGAATGTTGGGCTTGTCCGCCGCTCGGGCGGAAACGACCGCGAGGAGCGAGAGGACGATGAGCAGGCGTCTCATGAGTTTCATCGGTTTGATGTGAAACGATTGATCACTTTTCCTGCGCGCCGCGTAACGTCCGGCGGTGGTTTTCATGACGCGAATCTATCCCGTCGCCCCACCCCGTGTCTGCATTAGAACTTCACTCCGGCGCGAATACTCGCGCAACCAGTCATGCCATCGCGCCTGCTGCGCCATCACCGACGTGACGCCGACGCAGTTTCGCGAAAGCTAGGCCAGGACTGTCTTGATCACTTCCCCCTCCACGTTCGTGAGGCGTCGCTGCACGCCGTTGTGCTCGAACGTGAGCTTCTCGTGATCGAGGCCGAGCAGGTGCAGGATGGTGGCGTTGAAATCGTAGAGCGGATGAATGTCGCGCACCGCGCGCTGGCCGAGTTCATCGGTCACGCCGTGGCTCACGCCGCGTTTCACACCCGCGCCCGTCAGCCAGCAGGTGAAACCGTCGGGATTATGGTCACGACCCTGCGCGCCCTTCTGGAAGAACGGCATCCGCCCGAACTCCGTACACCAGACGACCAGCGTGTCCTCCAGCAAACCGCGCTGGCGCAGATCGCAAATCAACGCCGCCGCCGGCTGGTCGAGAATCGCCGCGTGTTTGTCGTATTGTTCCTTGAGCTTGTTGTGCCCGTCCCAGTTCAACTCGCCGCCGCTGGCGTAGGCACCGTTGAAGAGCTGCACAAAGCGCACGCCGCGCTCGACCAGTCGCCGCGCCAGAATGCAGTTCTTCGCGAAGCCCGCCTTGATCGGATTCGCCGTGTCGTCCGCGCCGTAGCTCTTCAGGATGTGCGCGGGCTCGGTGGAGAGATCGCTGATCTCGGGCACGCTGAGTTGCATGCGCGCGGCGAGCTCGTAGCTGGCGATGCGCGCCGCCAGCTTGTTGTCGCCGGGATTATGCTCCAGGTGCCGCGCGTTCATCCGCTGCAACAGGGACCGCGCCGCGCGATCCGCTTCCGCGGAAACTCCGGGCGGCGCGAGATGGCGAATCGGATCCTTCGCGCTGAAGGTCGTTCCCTGAAACGACGCAGGCAGGAAGCCCGGGCCCCAGTTGTTCGATCCGTTCTGCGGCACGCCACGCGGATCGAGAATGGAGACGAACGCCGGGAGATCCTGGTTCTCGCTGCCGAGCGCGTAGCTGATCCACGAGCCGAGACTCGGGAAGCCATCGAGCACAAAGCCGGTCGAAAGAAAATTCTCTGCCGGCCCGTGCGTGTTGCTCTTGCTCGTGAGCGAGTGGATGAACGCGATGTCGTCCGTGAGCTCGGCCAGATGCGGGATGAGATCGGACACCATCTTTCCCGTCTGACCACGCGGCCGAAACGCATACTGCGGCTTGGCCAGATTCCCGGCCGGCCCTTGAAACGTCACCGACGGCCCGCCCGGCAGCGGTTTGTCGTCCCATTTGATCAACTCCGGCTTGTAATCCCATGTCTCCAACTGGCTCACCGCGCCCGCGCAGAAGATCACGATGACGTTCTTCGCCTTCGCCGGAAGATGCGGCGCGCGCGGCGCGTAGGGTCGCGCTGGATCGATGATCGGTCCGTTCGCGGCCAGCAATCCGTCGAGGCCGAGCAGATTCGTCAGCGCGATGGAGCCAAGCGCCGTCGCCGTGCCGTTGAGAAACGCACGGCGATTCAGCAGATGCCGTCCGTGCGCCGTGAGATGTTCAGCCGGGATCATTTTGGTTTCGCGGACGACGCTGCCGGCGGTGCCAGTTTCTTCTTCGACAGCGGCGCCCAGTCCGAGTTGTTCAACTCCGCGGGCCGCGGTTCCTTGTCCGGGTCCACCCCCGCGGCGCGCATCACTTTCTGAATCGACGTCGTCGTTTCGAACGACGGCTTGAAGTTGCCGGGACGATAACCCTCCGCGAGCAACAAAGGCGTCCAGCCGTATCTATTCTCGCGATTCCAAATCTCAATCTTCGCGCCGCGATCCGCGAGAAACTGCACGACCTTCGGCAGATTCTTCAACGCCGCACCGTGCATCGCCGTCTCACCATTCGCGTCCACCGCGTTGATGTCCGCGCCGCGCTTCAGAAGGAGTTCCGCTGCTTCGAGCACCTCGGGTTCCTCTCCAGCGACCTCGGTGACTTGGTCCGAGCCGACGTGAATCCCACACGCCGCGATCAACGGCGTCGTCTGCTCCGCGTTCGCGATCGACGCGTCCGCGCCCAGCTCTAGCAGCAACTTCATATAGGAAAGATCCGCCGTGGCCGACGCCATCAGGAACGGCGTCGCACCCTTCGTCGTGAACTTGCCGATGCCGCCACTGCCACGCACGAGGCGCAGATTGACGTCCGCGCCACGCTTCACCAGTTCGCGAACAAACTGAAGACTGTTCATCCCCTGCAACTCCGGCGGCGGCGGCATGCCACGATCTTCGCCGCGCGGTGGCTTGCGCACCCAGGTCATCATGTGCAACGGCGCGAAACCCGAGCGCTGATCGTTCGGATCCGCGCCCGCGTCGAGCAACGCCAGCGCGAGTTCGTAATGACCATTCTCGACCGCGAGAATCAGCGCGCTCGTTCCTTTAGCCGGAGATTTTCCGCCCGGACGCCGCGGCTCGGTGACGTCGTTCACATCCACGCCCGCCTTCAACAACGCTCGCACCACGTCCAAATGTCCCGCGCGCGCGGCGAACAGCAGCGGCGTGAAACCCGAGTCCGGCAACGTCGCCCGGACATCCGCGCCGGCCTGGATCAACATCGTGACCACCTCGGTGTTTCCCTCAGCCGCAGCCCACATCAGCGCCGTTTGACCGCGACGTTCCTTCGCGTTGACATCCGCCTTGCGTTTCAGCAACGCCGCCACCGCGCCGGGCTTTCCAGTGCGCGACGCCGTCATCAACACCGTCTCGCCCCCGCGCAAGGTCGCGTTCGGATCGGCCCCGTGCGCGAGCAGCAACTCGACGATGGCCGCGCTCCCGTTCTGACACGCCAGCGACAGCGGTGTGACGCCAAAATTATTGGTCAACCCCACATCCGCCTTCGCCTCAACCAGTGCCTTGGCCGTCTCGAAATCATCCCGATACGCCGCCCAATGCAACGCTGTCATCCCATCTGGTTGCGCGGCGTTCACGTCGGCGCGCTGCTTGAGGAGGGTGCGAATGGCGGCGCGGTCGGATTTTTCGGCGGCGTCGGCCAGTGGTGAAACGCCGGCAATTAAGTCACCAGAGAAGACAACGGATACGAAGAGGAACATCCATATCACGGAGCGGGACTCTGGTCGAAGGCCCAGCTCCAGGACATTGATTTTTCGATCATGGTCACGCCCATGCACCGTCCGCCGCCCCGAAGGGGCACCAACAAACCAGCCCAGGGCAACGCCCTGGGTTACCATGCCCCACAAATAGCCAAGCCCTGAAAGGGCGGCACAACGCAGTCGCAAAATGTTTCGCCCTTTCAGGGCTTGGGAACAAATGCCAAACCATCCACCTGGGGCGTTGTCCCAGGCTGGTTTGTCCGGCCCCTTCGGGGCGCGATGATGCGACGCCGGAACATTCGTCACGACGCTGATGCCTTCCTTCTCAATCCCACACATATCGTTCATCGAATTCGATCCGGCGCCTGGATTCTTCATATTCAGCTGGTCGATGGTCGATGGTCTCGAAAACGCGCGCCGAAGGCGCAATCATAAACCAGCCCAGGGCAACGCCCTGGGTTACCGCCGTAAATAAACCGATCCGCCCTGAAAGGGCGAAACAACCTCCCGCAATTTGTTTCGCCCTTTCAGGGCTGGCGGAATAATTGGGATCCGTGAACCCAGGGCGTTGCCCTGGGCTGGTTTGTTGATGCCCCTTCGGGGCGCAGCGATACGGCGCCGGAACATTCGTTGTGGCGCTGATGCCTTCCTTCTCAATCCCACACATATCGTTCATCGAATTCGATCCCATGTCGTTTGAACAATGCCCGCAACTCATCCTGAAACGTCATCTTGCGATGATGCTGTTCCTGATCGCCGATGTATCTGCTCACTGCCTCCACACTCGACTGGCTCACCGAGAACGCCGCGTAACCTGCCTGCCAACTGAACTGCCCAAGACGCGGACCATCCGACTTCATCCACTTCGAACTGCCCTTCTTCACTTCCTCGACCACTTTGGCCAACGCGTGGTTCTTGGATAACGCGAACAGCGCGTGAACATGATCTTCCACGCCGTCAATGATGAGCGCAGGGCTCTCCATCGCCTTGAAGATGCCCGCCTGATATGCCCACAACGCCTCCTGGTGTTCCTTGGGAATCCAAAGCTCGCGATGCTTCGTGCTGTAAACGAGATGAAGCAGGTTCTTAACGAGAGATTGGGACATAGGTGTTCAATCAAACGATTTCCACGCACCGAAGGTGCAACGACAAACCAGCCCGGGGCAACGCGCCGGGTCATCATCGCGAAGAAATTGCTGAGCCCTGAAAGGGCGAAACAACCGTTCACGATTTGTTCCGCCCTTTCAGGGCTCACGGGCAACGTGGGGGCCACAAACCCAGGGCGTTGCCCTGGGCTGACATGTTGATGCCCCTTCGGGGCGAATCCCTTGCGCGGATGAACGTCGGTTCGGCTTCTCATCTAAAATTCAAATTCCCAACGGCTCAAACACCTTGTCCGCCTTCCCATTGCTGTCGGCGAACTTGTCGAGGTTCACGCCCACCTTGTCGAGCAGGGTCAGGTGCAGGTTCGCCAACGGCGTGGGCTTCGCATACTTGATGTGGCGATTGCCCTTCAGGCCGGTGGATTTGCCGCCGGCGACGAGGATCGGCAGGTTCGAGTGGTCGTGGATGTTCGGGTTGCCGATGCCGCTGCCGTAGAGGATGAGCGAGTGATCGAGCAACGTGCCTCCACCTTCCGGCGTCGCTTTCAGTTTCGCGAGATATTCGGCGAAGAGCGAGACGTGGAACGCGTTGATCTTCGACATGCGCTCGATCTTCGCCGGGTCGTTGCCGTGATGGGAAAGCGGATGATGCGGATCGGGCACGCCAATCTCGGGATAGGTGCGGTTGCTCGTCTCGCGCGCGAGTTGGAAGGTGATGACGCGCGTAACGTCGCCCTGGAACGCCAGCACCTGGAGATCAAACATCAGCCGGGCGTGGTCCGCGTAGGCCGCAGGCACGCCGACGGGACGTTCGAGATCGCGCACGGGATGATCCGCCGCATCGGTCTCCGCCTTCTGAATCCGCCGCTCCACTTCGCGCACGGTGTCGAGATATTGACTGACCTTGGCGCGGTCGCCGGGACCGAGATTGCGCTGGAGCCGACTGAGATCCTCAGTGAACGCATCAAGCAGGCTGGCCTTCTTGCGCAACGCGGCGCGGCGTTCGGCGATGGTGCCGCCTTCGCCGAACAGGCTCTCGAACACGATGCGCGGATGCGCCTCCGCCGGCAGCGGCGTGGTGGGCGATGACCACGAGAGGTTGTTCTGATACACGCACGCGTAGCCGTTGTCGCACTGGCCGACGACTTGCAGGAGATCCATCGCAAGCTCAAGCGACGGCAACTGCGTCGCCTGGCCGATGTGCTGGGCGGCGACCTGATCAATCGTGGTGCCGAGATAGTAATCGACGCTTTCAGTGAGCTTGGCCTTGGCGGCGCTGAGGAACGACGAATTCGATGTCGCGTGGCTGCCGGGATAAGCGCTGAGCAACTCCATGTTCGAAACCACCGAGACTTGTTCCTTCACCGGCGCGAGCGAGGCAAGGATCGGGGAAAGTTCGTCCAGGGTGTCGCCGGGCGGGAACCAACGGCTCTGGTCGCAGCCCATCGGCATGAAGACGAACCCGAGACGGCGCACCGGCTTGAGCGGCGTCTTCGCCCACGCGGTGGAGGCCGGGATCATCGCGTCGAGCAACGGCAGCGCGAGCGTGGCGCCGACGCCGCGCAGGAACGTGCGACGTGGCAGGGCTTTTTTGGTGAGATAATTCATAATGACTCCATATCGCTTTCACCTAAACACCTCTCATTAGCACCCGGCTTCAGCCGGGTGAGTGGGTCCGCGCGAGATTTCAACCGCTTCAGCGGTTTCTCCAATGTGGGAAGCCGTTGAAACGGCTGGAGACTTGATGCGTCTCGAAACACCCGGCTGAAGCCGGGTGCTAATGAGAGGCCGGGCTTTTGGTTGGCTCGCCGAATGAAGTTCATGGCGCCTTCCTCATGGTGAACGGCGTGCTCTTCGCGAGGCCGACAATGATCGACGACAGACGGTAGTCTTGCTTCGCCGCATCACGGACAATCTTTCGCACCGCCGGGGCATCGTAATGTTCGACGCCGCGGCCCAGCGCGAACGTCAGCAATTTTTCGGTCAACGCGGAGGCGAACAATTCCGGGCGCTTCAGCAATCCCGCCTCCAGTCCGGCAACCCCGTCGAACGCGCTGCCATCCGGCAATCCGCCCGCGGCATCCACCGGCTTGCCTTCCTCCAGCGTGCGCCAGCGGCCGACGGCATCGAAGTTCTCCAGCGCAAAGCCCGGCGGATCGATCAGGTTGTGACAGCTCGCGCACTGCGCGTTGGCGCGATGCTCGGCGAGACGCTCGCGCACGGAGAGATTCGCGGCGATGGTGTTCTCCTTCAGGTTCGGAGTGTTCGGAGGCGGTGGCGACGGCGGCGTGCCGAGGAGGTTGTCGAGAATCCATTTCCCACGGAGCACCGGTGAGGTGCGCGTGGCATACGACGTGACCGTGAGCACGCTGCCCTGCCGGAGCAGACCGCCGCGCACGCTGTCGCGCCCGAGCGCGACGCGCCGGAACTGGCTGCCGTGGACATTCGGAATGCCGTAGTGCCGCGCGAGCCGCTCGTTCAGAAATGTGTAATCGGCCTTGAGCAAATCGAGCACGCTGCGGTTCTCGCGCAGGATGGTCTCGAAGTGCATCTCTGTCTCGCGTCGGAATGCTTGGCGCAGATTGTCGTCGAAGTCCGGGAACAGGCGGAGATCGGGCGTCACCGATTCGAGGTTGCGCAGGTGCAACCATTGCTCGCCGAAGTTGCGGACCAGATTCAGCGCGCGTTCGTCCGCGAGCATCCGGCGCACTTGCTTCTCCAACACGCGGGGCTTGTGCAACTCGCCGCGCTCGGCTGCGCCAAGCAACTCGTCATCCGGAATGCTGCTCCAGATAAAGAACGACAGTCGCGAGGCAAGGTTCACGTCACTCACGCGATAAACAGCGGCCGGAGTGCGCCCGTCCTCGGGCGCAGAAACGATGGAAGTAGGAGCAGTGCCGGCGCTCGTCGAAAGTCTCGGCGTAACGAACGTTTCTGCGCCCGGGGACGGGCGCACTCCGGTAGAAGGATCTCGTTCGATGCGAAACAGAAACTCCGGGCTGACCAGCACCGCGCTGAGCGCTGCTTCGATGCCGGCCTCGAACCCGTCCGTGGTGCTGGCGCTCCGGAAGAACTCCATCGGCTTGACGAGATCGTTCATGGTCACCGGACGCCGATAAGCCCGGCGCATCAGGGTGGAGAGAATTCTCTCGGCACACCGATCTGGATCGAGCGCGTCATCGCTTCCCTTCCCAACGCTTGTAGCAGCCGACGTGAGTCGGCTCTGATCTTCTCCCGTGATAGATTGAGCGGACTCACGTCCGCTGCTACAAGGAGAATTTGGGTAGCTCACAAAAACCCTCCGCCGGCTCGGAGTGTCGCCGGGGCCGGTCGAGTTGTAAGGACCGTTGATCGAGATCTGGTAGATCGCCGGCCCGAGGCGCGGATGCCGGTGCATGTTGAACCGCGCTCGATACGGCTCGCGTTTCGTCTCCTGCAGCGACGACGGATTCTTCACAAAGGTCACGCCGACCTGACGCGGGCCCGCGGTCACGGGCACGCGCACCTTCAAATGCGCGTCCACCTTGTCGAAGTTCCGATCCGTGGGGGGCGCGACGGTGAATGACTTCACCTGCTTCTTGTCGATCAAAACGACCAGCTCGTGTGGCTCGCGCAAGCCTTCCACTTCCTCATTCCGGTCGCGCGTCAGGCGAATCTGGAATTCGTACTCGGCATCACGCGGGAAGGTATACTTCAGCAACGCGCCGCCACGCGTGCCGGGCGGGAGACCTTCGACGTGATCCTCCTGCGTCAGGTCCGGCGGCATGCGGAACGTATCTCCGCCGGGAGTCCGCCGCGGCGCGCCAATCGCCATGCGGCTGATCTTCTCCGCCGCCGAGACGTAGCGGTTCAGCAACGTCGGAGAAAGATCGCCCACCGTCACATTGTCGAAGCCATGACTCGCCTCGTCCTTGGGCAACAACGCCGCGGCATCGACGTCGAGCGCGAGCAGATCGCGAATGGCATTCTGATACTCGGTGCGGTTGAGTCGGCGAAAGGTTTCCGTGCGACCGGGATTGGGATGGTTCCTTGCCGCGGCGTCCAGCACGCCGGTCAACGCCTTCAGCGCGTCGTTGTATTCGGCCTCCGTTGGACGGTCCTTCTTGTTCGCCGGCGGCATTTGCCGCGTCGCCATGCGGTGAACGACTTTCTCCCATGCCGCGCTGTGTTGAGGGATGTCCGCATCAAGCAGGGGAACAAGGTTCAACTCGCTCTTCTTCGATTCGCCGTCGTGGCAATCGAGGCAATGCGCGCGAAGCATTTCAGCCACGACCATCTTCGGCGCAGCGGCGGATGCGCCCACCGCACCGGCGAGCGCGAGCGCCGTGAAGACGACGAAGCATGGAAGGATAGTCCTCATGCTGAGCGGGGAGATGTTACCAGACGAGTTCACGGGACGAAGAGGAATTCATTGGAATTAAAGAGCGCCCGGCACAATACGGCGAAACCGTGCTCCGTCACGATCGGTCGGGCTTCGGCGAGCTCCGCCGCGGTGGCTTTGCGGCTTAAGGCAAGTTGGTAGGCACGATGAATCTGACGCGTCACATCGTCGCCGGCCTCCTTCTTCACGCGCGCCGCAAAAGCCTCCGCCTGGTCGATGGTGAAGCGGCTGTTGAAGAGGTTGAGCGCTTGAATCGGCGTGGTGCTCTCGCGACGGCGCGCCGTGCTCTGGCCAGCGTCGGGACAATCGAACGCGCCGAAGACCGCCTCGCGTTCGCGCCGGACCTTGTGCGCGTAAATCATCCGGCGCAGCCCATCGCCGCTGAACGATTCGACTGGCTTGAAACCGCTGAGGCCGCCGCGTTGGTTGAACAGGTCAAAGCCCCGGCCGTACATGTTCAGATTGAGCTGGCCGCTCACCGCGAGCATCGCATCGCGAATCGACTCGGACTCCAATCGTCGCGACGGGAAGCGCCAGAGCAGGCGAACGTCGGAGTCCTTCTGAACAGAAGACAGCGAAGCAAACGAAGCAGAAAGCTTCTGAGCTTTGCTCCCTTCGTTTCCTTCTGTTGAAGATTTCTGTCGGTAAGTCGCCGACAGCACGATGAGCCGGTGCATCTGTTTCACCGACCAGCCGCTGCGCACGAACTCCGACGCCAGCCAGTCGAGCAGTTCGGGATGCGATGGCTTGCCGCCGTTGCGACCAAAGTCGCTGGGGGTATCGACCAGGCCGGTGCCGAAGTGCCCCTGCCAGATGCGATTCACCATCACGCGCGCCGTCAGCGGATTCTCCGGGCTCGCGATCCAATCCGCGAGCGCGCGACGTCGCTCCTGCTCGGCGGTTTCACGCGGAAGCTTCTTCGAGCCCAGCGCGCTCAACACCGCCGGCACCACTTCGTCCTTCGGCTGCTCGGGGTCGCCGCGGTGCAGCAGATGAATCTTGTCCGGCGTGCGAAACTTTCCGGCGAACGCGATCCGGCCTTCCTCCAACGTGCGAATCTTTCCTTCGAGCGACTTCCTCTCGTCCATCAGCCGCGTCGCCTCCTGCGTCTCGCTGGCATTCAATCCGGCCAGCGTGATCTGCCCGGCCTTGTCGCCCGACGACTTGATGGCGCGGTCCGAAGCATCCGCCACCACGCGCCACGCGCCGGACGCGTCCGCCACTTCGATGACGTAATTTGTCGCGAGCCGGTCAGTGAACTCGCCCTTCCGGTCGCGGCCCCAAACCACGCGGTCGATGACGCGTTCCTCGGTGAACTCCAGCGCCACCCAGCCGCCGCCATGCTCGCTCGACATCCAGCTCCGCGAGTTGCCGTACTCGCCGTCGTTCACGAACCTCAGCTCATGCCGGTCCGCGACCACCGTGTTGCCGGACGACGTCGCTGTGGTGCCTTTGCTGGCGAGCGCGATGTTCACGCCATTGGTGTCGAACACTTCGAGCTCGTCCACGCACGGCTCCAGATTGTTTGTGCCGCGAATCGTGAACCGCACGCGCTTCGCCTTCACCGGCGCAAAGCGATCCGTGTTCACGCGCGCATTCACCGCCGGCCTTTCCACGCCCGACTTCGCCAGCGGCGTGAACCCGGCGAGCCGATGCTCGACCACGGTCAATTGCCGCTTGAGCCGTGCTTCCTCCGCGCGTTTTGCCTTCGTCTCGGGTGAGGACATCTCGCGATCCTCGTATTCCACGCCGGCGACGAACGCCTGCATCGCGTAGTAATCGCGGGCACTGATGGGATCGAACTTGTGGTCGTGACACCGCGCGCAGCCGACGCTCAGCCCGAGAAACGTCTGCCCGATGTTCACCACGATTTCATCAATCGCATCCTGCCGCGCCAGCCGCTTCGAAACATCGTCCGCACCGATCTGCCCGGGCAACAACACCGAGGCGGTGATCAGAAATCCCGTCGCCGCGTCTTCGCCGAGCGCATCGCCAACAATCTGTTCGCGGATGAACTGGTCGTAGGGCGTATCCTGGTTGAAGGCGCGGATGACGTAGTCGCGATACGGCCACGCGTGCGGACGCTCGGTGTTCACCTCGAAACCGTGCGTGTCCGCGTAGCGCACGACATCCAGCCAGTGCTGCGCCCAGCGTTCGCCGTAGCGCGGCGAAGCCAGGAGTTCGTCCACCACACGTTCGTAGGGATCGCGCCGACGATCCTTCTTGAACGCTTCGACTTGCTTCGGCGACGGCGGGAGCCCGATGAGATCGAAATAAACCCGCCGCAACCAGCTCACGCGATCGGTCTCAGGCGACGGCTTGAGATTCTC
>JBDHQG010000603.1:0-3234 GCA_039806925.1 Limisphaerales bacterium | reverse complement strand
AGCCGCTCGACACCGCGCATGGCGCGCCGTTGCGTCTCGTCGTGCCGGGCTGGTACGGCGTGGCGTGGGTGAAGTGGCTGGGCCGCATCGAAGTGCTAGACCGGCGCATCATGAGCAAATACATGGCGCGCGAGTACGTGACGTTGCGCGGCGAGGAACGGGACGGGAAGACGATCCATCGCGAGACCAGCATCGGGCCGATGCTGGTGAAGTCGATGCCGGCGCGCGCCCTGCGGTTGAAGGATGGGACGATCCGGATTCACGGTGCGGCCTGGGGCGACGGCACGCCGCTGGAGAAGGTGGAATTGCAGATCGACGGCGGCCCGTGGCGGAAGGCGGCGCTAGACCGGAAGAATCGCTCGAAGTTTTGCTGGAGCTTCTGGACGTTCGATTGGAAGAGCCCGGCGAAGGGCGGGCATACGATTGTTTCGCGGGCGACGGATGAGGAAGGCAAGACGCAGCCGGCGGCGGATGAGCCGGGGATCAAGCTGAAGAAGACTTACTGGGAATCGAACCAGCAATGGCCCCGCCAGATTGCGGTGTGAGCTGCCAGGCCGCCGCCCGCAGAATTTACGAAACGTGCGGGGTTTGCTCTGGCCGCGGCGCGAATAGGTGGCTAATCATCCGAGTCGAACAACATCATGGACATCCCGACAGAGTTTCGACGCCGACTTCTTGCATCGCTGATTCTCGCATGGCTCGGCCTTGGCCTTGGAATCGCGCAGGAGCGGGTCATCATCTCGGAGTTCATGGCGGCAAACGTCCGCACGCTGGTGGATCGCGACCGGGATTATTCGGACTGGATCGAGCTCTATAACGCGGGCGCGAGCGCGGCGAATCTCGACGGCTGGTTTCTCACGGACAGCCGGAAAAATCTCAAGAAGTGGAAGTTTCCGGCGGTCACGCTTGGCCCTGGAGAATTCCTCGTCGTGTTCGCCTCCAAAAAGGACCGGCGCGTGCCGGGCGCGGAGCTTCACACCAATTTCAAACTCGACGCCGAGCGCGGCTATCTCGCGCTGGTGAAGCCTGATGGCTCCACCGTGGCGTCCGACTTTGCGCCCGAGTATCCGCGTCAGGTGGCCGGCGCGTCGTTTGGCCTGGAGATGGCGGATCGGCCCGCGCCGGTGTTCAGTTCCGCGACGCCGAAGAAGGTGTTCGTGCCGGCGGCGGACATCGGCATGGGTTGGACGGCGGCGGAGTTTGATGACTCGAAGTGGTCGACGATGAGCGGTTCAGTTGCTTTCGGAAACAGCGCGGGCGGATTTGATCTGCAAGCCGCGATGGCAAACAAGGCGTCCTCGGCGTATGTGCGGATTCCATTCGAGTTGAAGGACGGAGATGTCGAATCCCTGCGCCTCAAGGTGCGCGCGAACGACGGCTTCGTGGCGTATCTGAACGGCCGCGAGGTGGCGCGCACCAATGCTCCCGGCAAACCGCAGTGGAACTCGGTGGCGCCGGGCGCGCGTGATGCGAGCGCCCCGCTGTTGCTGTCGGAATCATTTGATGCCAGCTCGAAGGAGTATGTCCTCGCGCAGACCGATCCCGCGTCGCGCCCGCGCCTCTTCTGGCATGATACGAACAATGTGAACGCGTTCCTGCGCCTGCTGGATGGCCGTCAGCCGGATCAGGTTCACAGCGTCGCGTTTCCCCAGGCCGCGCCGGGCGTGTTCGATTCCATCGTGGCTGATTTCGATTTCCGTTGGGGGGCCGCCGGCGAAGGCACGGAACGATTCGCCCTGATGCTGATTCCCGTGGCGCAATACAGGGCGAACGGCGCGGGGGCCGATCTTTCCGCGATGCGGGATCAGAAGGATCCCAAATTTCCCGGCACGCTGGCGGTCCAGTTGTTGCACAGCCCGCAGAACGGCGGCAAGGCGCTGACGATTTACTGGGACCGGATGAAGCGTCACACGCGCGACCTGCCCGAAGGTCTGCTCGGCCAGCGCGTGTTTCATCACGCGCAGGTTCGCGTGAAGCACACGGAGCAGGGCGCGCTGGTTTCCGTGGATTTGATTTCCGACCCGCGCGGCCCGGGCCGGCAGACGTTCAATGCCGCCGCCGACGTGTTGATTCCCGGCGTGCAGCCCTACCAGCCGCGCGTGCAACTCACCGCGCGCGCGGGGGATCGCGATCAAACCGTCGACGTGGACAACCTGCGCGTCGAGTTTCATCGCGCGGGAGCGGGCACGGTGGATGAGTTTGATCTCTCCGGAAACATCAGTGCGTTGCGGGCGGGGAAGAATGTGCTCGCGCTTCACGCCCTGAACCAATCCGCTGCTGATGCAACATTTCAAATCGAGCCGGAACTGATCGCCGGCTACAGCCCGATGCGCTCGAAGGAGCCGCGTTATTTCGCAACACCGACGCCGCGCGCGGTAAATCACGACGGCTTGCGCAAGCTCTCGCCGCCGCCCGTGTTCTCGAAGCGCGGTGGCGTCTTCACTGCGCCGGTGAAGATCGAATTTACCAGCGCGAGCGGCGTGGTGCGTTACACGCTGGACGGCTCGGAACCGAACCTGAACTCCGCGATTTATTCCGAGCCGGTCACGCTCACGGGCTGGACGGTCGTCGAGGTGATGATGCTGGGGTGGATCAGCTTCCTCCAGCCGCTCATGCTCGGCGTCGGGATCGCCCTGCTCGTGCTCGGGTGGCTCTACAAAACGCGCTTCGACGGCGCGCGGCGGCACCTCGCGATGGCCACGTGAGCCCCTCGCCCAACCTCCCTTCCTCCGTGGGCGGAGCCGAGACTGCCATGTTCCACTTCACCGCGCGGCGGCCTCACTGCGCGGTGATCGTGTACTGGGCCACCACCGTCCACCCGGAATAGACGACCACCTTCACCTTGCCAGTCGGGCCGACCCACGCGCTCACGGCCTGTCCGCTCGGCGCCGGGTTGCTCTCCACGAAGAGCGTGAGCGTCGGGTCCCCCAGCGTGGCCGTCACGGAGAGCGAGCCGGAGCCCGGCTTCGGCGCCGTGTAGCTCAGGATCGCCGGGTCGAAGGCCGGAGTCAGCCCCGGCACGATCAACGAGGCGAGCGGCGCCTGCACAGGCAACGTCTGCGACGCGGGCGGAGGGACCGTCGCCGTCGCCGTCGCCGTCGGGACAGGGCCCGTCGGGATCAGCACCGTCCCCGTGCCGGCCGGCGGCGGGATCGTGACGCGGGTGAGCGTCGTGGTGCCGACCAGCGTCCAGCCGGAATACAAGTTGATCGTGACCTGCGTGGTGCCGTCGCA
>JBDHQG010000602.1:0-3252 GCA_039806925.1 Limisphaerales bacterium | reverse complement strand
CGGCGCGGTGATGGTGAAGGTGTTTGCGTTGCTGACCGAGACGTTGTTGTAGATGCGCGAAGCCGGAGCAGAATTGCCGGAGAAGCTGAGGTAAACGTCGTCGCTCGAGCTCAGGCGGTGGGGCTTGGAGGTGGTGATGGTGATGCGCGAGCCGCCGGTCTGCTTGAAGCTGGCTTTGACGGGCAACGGTGCCGGCAGGGCGCGGGCCAGCGCGGTGGCGCGGAGCAACGGTTCACGTTGCTTGCCGTGGGTCGGCAGCGAGAGCGTGTTCGTGCTGCGCGCTTCGTAGTCGAGAAGGATGGCTTTGATCACCGCCTGCATGTCGCCGCGCACGCCTTCGCCGTTGTCATTGAACTGCTGCACGACGCGATGAACGTAGTCGCGACTCGGATGGCTGGTGACCATGCGTTGAATGAGCTGGCGGCAGATGAAGGGGCCAACGTTCTCGTTGTAGAAAATCGAATCGAGCGCCCTCCTCAAATCCTGCGAGCAATAGTGGTCGAAGTTCGTCGTGGACGAGTCCGCGGCGATGCCGAGGGCGGACGGAAGGATGACGTTGTCGAGGAGACGCTTGGTGCCCAGTTCATGATGCGTGGGCACAAGAACCATCGAGTTTGTGTAGTTTGCGCCAGGATTCCAGTTGATGGGCAGGCGCTTGTTCGCCTGGTTCGTCTGCCAGTAATTCCATCCGGTGAAGACGTGCGCAAAGCCGATGATGACATCCTGATCGTAGGTCGGAACGAGGTCGCCGCTCGAGTTGATGACGAGCGTCCCGTCCGGCCACATGCGGTTCAGGCCGACGGAAAAGAGCTGGAGGATCTCGCGCGCATAATTTTCGTTGGGATGGGTGCCGTTGGCGATGTTGCCCTTGTCGTTGCGGCGCATGTCGAGGTAGATGCCCATCGCGGGGGAGAGCGTGACGGCTTCGAGCAGTTCGCGGAAGTTGCCAAACGAGTGCTTGAGCAGGATGTCGTAGTAGGCGGAAAGCGCGCGCGGATTGTCTTCCAGCGGGCCTTGCTCGGAGACGACCAGAATCTGGCTCAGCGCAAAGGCGACGCGCTGGCGGAGCTGATCCGGGGCGGTGACGGATTGCTTCCACCACGTATTGAACGTGAGTTCGCCCGGGTACATGTCGCCCGGGTCCGGGTTCGCCGTCGCGAAGACGTTTGTCAGATGCCCGCTGATCTTCATCTTGAGCTGCTTGTTGATCCAGCCTTCGTAACCCGCCGAGCGGACGGCTTTGATCTCCGCCGGGCTGGCGCCAAAGGTCGCCTGCTGAAGGAATCGAACCGCCGCGTTGGAACTTGAATGGTCCTTCGCCCAGGCCGGCGGCGGAGGAGGAGGCGTGAAGCTGGAGGTGCCGTTGGCGAGCCCGAAGTGGCCGTTGATTTCGCCCGCCGGATAATTGGCGCTGTGAACGTTGATGTAGGCCTTGCCCTGCTTGATGATCTCGATGATGTCCGCCGTGTTCAGCGGGCCGGAAGGTTCGAGATTCCAGATGTAGCTGCCATCGCCTTCGGCCGTCGCCGTATCGATGTCGAAGATGATCTGCCCCTGGCCGTTCTTGCCCATGTAGGTGTCGGCGTGAATGTGCTTCGCGGTGACGGGCGCCGAGAGCCCGCCGTAGCTGAAACGCAGCACGGCCTGAGACTCATCCGCGCTCAACCGCAGCGTCGCGGAACCGACGCCGGAGCTGAGCGCGCCGGACTGGGCGACCATGTTCGCGGTGTAAAGCGTGCCGGAAATTTCAGTTGGAGCCGCTTCGACGTACGGGGCAAGCACGTAGCCGGGGACAACGCCGCCGGGAACGTTGTTCGTGCCATGAGCATCCAGCAACCACGCCACGCTCCAATGATCGTTCGCGCCCTTGCCGGCCTTGTGGAGAATCTCGATGTAATAACGCTCGCCGGCCTTCAGCGCGAGCCAGCCGGATTTCTGGCCGGGTTGCAGCGTCCACTGGCGCGGGCCGGTGCTCTTCGTCACGAAGGCGCGCTTCACCTTGTTCACGGATTCGCCGTCGTTTGAGATCCAAAGTTCGGCGGTGCTGTTGGCGGCGATCCAGAAGTAATAGTTGCCCGTGACCGGCGGGACGAGATAGCCGCGGACGCGTTCGCCGTAGTTGTCGCCGAAGTTCGTGACGCCTTCGAGATTGCCGAGCGCATTTGTCTGGGTCGCGGCCTGATGCAGCGGGATGTCGTTCACCGTTACGCCGGAAACATTGAGCCAGACCTCGCGGCTCACAGAGCTTCCCGTGTCGATGATCTCCAGGCGCAACGTGGCGTCGGCCACGCCAATCGAGTTGGTGACGAACAGCGCGACATCGTAGCTGCCGGCCAGCGAGGGAATGCCGGCGATGACGCCGTTGGTGAGCTCGAGCCCGGCGGGAAGGTTTGTCGCGCCAAAGCCGATGGGCGAGTTCGCGCCGTCAATCGTGTAAGTGAAGGGTTGTCCGACGAAGCCCACGGCATTCAACGGACTGGTGACGCCGCCGGCTGCGTAGCCGTCCGACGAAGGATAAAGTCGCACGGCCGGAATCGTCTGACGCGGCTGGCTTGCGCTGAACCACGACAGCCGCGCGCGCGCGGAGCCGCCGCGGTTGAAGTATTCCATGCGGATGTTGTAGCGCACGTCGGCGACGAGTGGGATGGCATTCGTCCAGGTGGTGTTCTGCGTCTGCCAGTGATCAATGATGAGCTGGTCGTTCACCCAGAGCTTCACGCCGTCATCGGTGCGCGTTTCGAAGAAATAAGTTTCGGAGTATTGCGGTTGCACCTGGCCGGTCCAGCGCACGGTGTAATTGCCATTCATCAAATTCGGCGAAGTGTTCGTGCTCCAGGTGAAGTCGATGCCGGCGTCGTTGGTGGTGAGGAAAAGATTCGTGGCGTGGAAGTTGACCAGGTTCGTGTGGGTCGAGCTGGCGTTGGTGTAGTAATTGCCGGTCAAGCCGACGCCGGTTGGCGTGACCGAGGCCGCGATGACAGGCACTCTGCTCGCCGCGATACCGCAAAGCGGACCGTTCGGAACCGTGCGCGCGGCGAGCGCCGGAGCCATCAGGTTCGCGAGGCTTTGCGTGGCGAGCAGATTCGTGACGTAGCGATAGTCGTTGAGCCGCGTGCCGAGATCGTCGAACTGGCCGTTGCTGGTGGCCATGAGCGGGTCGAGCCCGAGCTGATATTCCTCCCAGTCGGTCAGGCCGTCGCCGTCGGTATCGACATCGGTGATGCTCATCCGGAAAAATTTTGCCGGGCGATC
>JBDHQG010000601.1:0-3252 GCA_039806925.1 Limisphaerales bacterium | reverse complement strand
GTAATCGCGGCGAAATTCCTTCGTGAACTCCGAGCGATGCTGGATGCTGTGGTCGAGCGTCTCGAGGCCGAACGCCTTCGCTTCGCGCAACGCCCGGCGAATGTTGGTGGTGTCCACTCCGCGGCGCAGCGCCCAGGCGGCGTAGACAAATGGCAGCTTGGTCAGCTCGGCCCACGCGGCGCCAAGATCCCAAATCTCGTGTTCGTGCGGCGCGAGCGCGAAGCGGATGGCCGGATCGCCGATGAGCAGCACCGCGTCGTGATGCGGCGCGTCGTCGTAATTCGCCAGCGGCGAGAAATCCGGCCTCAAGCCGCGTTCCGCGAGCAGCACCTTGAGCAGGTTCACGCTGGTGAGCGACGCGGTGTCGCAGAAGACGTGATGCGTTTCCTCCAGCGGCTTGCGGTGCGCGAGGAAGACGCTGCGCACTTCGCCGAGCGACGCCACGGCAATGTCGTCGAGAATGTCGCAGCCGTCCTCCAGCAGCGGCGCGGTGATGCTGACCAGCGCCGCGTCGAGTTTTCCTTCGCGCAACAGCTCCGCCAGGCGCGACGGCGGGGCGAACACAATCTGATCTTCAATGCCGCGCGTGAGCGGAACGGCGTTGAGATACGGCACGGAGCCGACGCGCATCGGCGCCAGCGGGATGTCCTCCAGATCGCTTTCCTGCTGGCGCAGCCGGAGCAACTGCTCGCGCTCGAGCCGGCGCGCGAGATCATCCGGCGACTCGTTCATCACGAGCCGCAGGTTCAGGGGATCTTCAGAGGGCTTCATGCGATGGGCGGCTCACGCGGTGGCGAGTTTCTTGTCGGGCGCCGTGGAAGGATGCGCCGGGGGACACCGTCCGGCACGCCGTCCGCGTCCCAAACTTTCACCGGCTCGTAGAAGGTGTCGCGCTGGACGGGAATGCGGCCCGCCTCGCGAATCGCCTTCACCATGTCGGTCTCCGTCTGGAGCTGCGGCACGTTCGAGCCGGCCATGCGGAAGATATGTTCCTCGATGATTGTGCCGTGAAGGTCGTCCGCGCCGTAGCTCAAGGCGACCTGCGCGAGCTTCATGCCGAGCCCGACCCAATACGCGGTGATATGATCGAAGTTGTCGAGGTAGATGCGGCTGATGGCGATGGTGCGCAGCGAATCGAATCCGGTCGGCGGCGTCTGCACCGGGATGCGGTTGTTCCCGGGCTGGTACGCCAGCGGGATGAAGCCGGTGAAGCCGCGCGTCTCATCCTGCAACGCCCGCAGCTGGCGCAGATGATCGATGCGATCCGCAAGCGATTCGACGTGGCCGTAAAGCATCGTGCAGGTGCTGCGGCCGCCCATCTGATGCCAGGCGCGATGCACGTCGAGGTATTCCGCGGCGGATTCCTTGCCCTTGGCGATTTCGGCGCGCACTTCCTTGCGGAAAATTTCCGCGCCGCCGCCGGTCAGGGAATCGAGTCCGGCCGCCTTCAGCTCGGCAAGCGTTTCCTTCACGGATTTTTTCGCCAGCCACGCAAGGTGCAGAATCTCGATCGCCGTGAAGCACTTGAGCTGGAGCCGCGCCTCGAGCTGCTTCAATCCCCGCAGCATGTCCGTGTAGTAGCTGAACGGCAGCGACGGATGCAGGCCGCCGACGATGTGCATCTCGGTGATGCCGATGCCGAGGGCTTCGCGCGCCTTGGCGACGACTTCCTCGATGGTGTGCTGGAAGCCGTCGGCGTCGCGCTTCTTGCGGGCGAAAGCGCAGAACTGGCAGGACAGAATGCAGTAGTTCGAGTAGTTGACGTAACGATTGATGATGTAGCTGGCGCGCTCGCCGACCTTGCATTGGCGGACGAAGTCCGCGATGGCGCCGACGGCGTTCAGATCCTTGCTCTCGAAGAGACGCAGGGCGTCGGCGTCAGAAATGCGCTCGCCGCCCACGACCTTGTCGTAGATGTCGCGCAGCCCGCTGTTTCGCAGAGAAAAGTTCATTTCATCACCCTGAAGTTCGGGAACACCACCTCGGCCAGCGTCACGATGAGGAAGACGGTGCTGACGACGGCGTTGAGCTTGAAGAAGGCGGTGTTGATCCACTTCAGGCTTCGCCGGCGCGCCAGCCAGTGCTCCAGCACGAGGCAGCCGAGGATGAAAATCAGGCCGCAGAAGTATGCCACCCGGAAGCGACAAAGCAAACCGAAGCCGACGAGCAACCCCCACATGAACATGTGCGCGATGAACGCCGCCGTCAGCGCGTTCTGCGGCCCCCAGGCCACGACGAGCGAGCGCAGCTTCTGGCGGCGGTCGAACTCGTAATCCTGCAGCGCGTAGATGATGTCGAAGCCGATCAGCCAGAACACCACGCACACGCCGAGGAGCAGCGGAATGATCGCCGTCGTCGGGCCCAGCACCGGCGAGAAGTGGAATCCGCCCGTCACCGCCAGCCACGCGCCTACGGGCGCGAGCGCCAGCGCAATCCCGAGCCAGACGTGTGTGTAGTCGGTGAACCGCTTCGTCAGCGAGTAGAAGCAGACGAAGAACAACGCGACCGGCGAGAGATAAAAGCAGATGGGATTGAGAAGCCAGCTCGCGGCAATCAGGCCGGCGGCGCCCAGCACGCAAAGCGTCCACGCGCTCGCGAGGCTGATTTGTCCGGCCGGCAGGTGACGCATGGCGGTGCGGGGATTCGCCGCGTCGAACCTTCGATCCACAATGCGATTGAAGGCCATCGCGCAGGTCCGCGCGCAAATCATCGCGCCAACGATGAGCAGGAAGGTGCGCCAGCCCGGCCAGCCGCGGTTCTCGCGGGCCGCAATGGCCATCGCCGCCAGGGCAAACGGCAGCGCGAAGATGGTGTGGGAGAATTTGACGAATTCGCCCCATTTGCGAATGACCCTCAGCATCCGACAACAGGCGCGTTTGCGCGCAGCAGAGCCCCGATTGGCGTCTGGAAATTGACCCGGTTCATGAGGGCGAACTATGGCGAGGCGTTTGCAATCGCGGCAAGACAGATTCATGGCCGATGGCTGACTGGGCGCCTGAGAGACAGCCCTCGTTTGCAAACGGGTGCGGACCGCGAGCCGTCCCGGCTCGCAGCGCGTCGTTCGGACCGCGGTGCTGGCAAACTTCCACGATGCTCGTGCGCTTCACCCGCTGCGACCGGGGACCGGTCGCGGTCCGTCTGTTTGGGCCACACGCCCTCCAGAGGCCCCCCTCCGTCGCAGCCACGACTTTAGCCTTGGGTTTCAGCCCGGAGTTGATGTGATCTGGCGCGAATGTCACCGGCGCTGATTCT
>JBDHQG010000600.1:0-3253 GCA_039806925.1 Limisphaerales bacterium | reverse complement strand
CTCAAGCTCAAGCTGCGTTTGCCGTGGTCTGTCGCGCATGCCGCATTGCGCCGCAAACCGGTTACAAGTGGTGGCGGCGCTACCAGGCCAGCGGAGTCGGCGAATTGATTGTGCGCGCCCGCAGCGGGTTCAAGTCTGTCTATGGCCCGGATTCCACCCAATATCAGCAGGCCGGCGGCACGCGCAAGAGCGACCGCAAGCGTCCCGTGCGCCGCGCGCAGACCGAATTGAAGAGCGCGGCATAAGCCGGGTGGAATGACCAGTCCGGCCGTTCTTGGCGGCAACCTGCCACCGAGCCGAACGCACGGGCCATGTTATCATTTCGTGCGCGCGTCGTGCGCGTGACTGTCGGGCGGGTCGCCCGACAGAACGGGCCGGTGGCCCGTTTCTCCCGGAACTCAACTGCATTGTTCCGGCTCGGGCGAGGATGTTCGAGGACAGGAAAGCCCGGCGGCATCGCGCAGCGGTAGTTTGAGTTTTTTTCCGTAATTCTTGTCCTCGCCGGTCGGGCTTGTTCGTAGTAGAGGTGAAAGACGAAATCAACAGACCATCATGACAACTCCCAGCCATACTCACACTGTTCGACTTCACCGCGTGCTTCGGGCCAAGCCGGAGCGCGTTTACCGTGCGTTCACCGATCCGGACGCGATGGCGAAATGGCTTCCGCCGCACGGGTTCACCGGCAGGGTGCATCACCTGGACGCGAAGGTGGGCGGCACGTTCAAGATGTCCTTCACCAACTTCAACACCATGAAGAGCCATTCCTTTGGCGGGACATATCTGGAGATGAAGCCCGGCGAACTCCTGCGTTACACGGACCAGTTCGATGACCCGAATCTTCCGGGCACCATGATTACCACGGTCGCGCTCAGGGCCGTCTTCTGCGGCACGGAGCTGAATGTGACGCAGGAAGGCATCCCCGCCATGATTCCCGCGGAAGCGTGCTACATGGGCTGGCAGGAATCGCTGACGTTGCTGATGCAGCTGGTTGAGCCGGAGATTCCAGACCACGGGTGAGGCGGTCAGCGCGTCTGGTTGTCGCGGAGGCGGATTTCGCCCGCAGGCACGTTGGTGCCTGATGCGACGGGTTGCCGGGCTTGCGTGAAGTCGTTGCCGACGACGTTGATCTCCCGCGAGGCCGCGCCATCCACGCGCAGGAATGTATCCGTCCCGGTGCGGGCTCGTGACCGGGTGAGCTGAGCACGCGCAACGTTGTCGAAGATCAAGACGGGTGCCGCGGCTGAAACCGGCGCGGGCGAGGCGGAGAACCGGTCGACGGTGATGTCGCCGGCGTCCTTGATGTGAAGCGCGCCCTGCCACGCCGGCAGGGCGGGGGACTGCCATTCGGTTTCCAATCCCGAAATGGAGACGCGCCGGGCATGGCGGAAATCGAGGGCGTGATCGGCGTAGTCGAAAGGGGCTGAGGAATCGGCCCGCAGCCGGAGCTTCACGTTCTCCAGCCTGATGTCCTCCAGCCATGATTCGGCATGGCCGAGGATTCGGGAGGTTCCGGCGGCGTAGGCGTTGACATTGCGGATGGTGATGTCGTGGATTTTTCCGGGCGGCCGTTCGTTTGGCCCGGCGGGTTCACGGTTGAATTCGCTCAGGCGCGTGATGCGGAAGAAGAACGGCTGGGCATCGCCCGCCCAGAACCAGGGGAAGCGGTTGCAGTGAATGGTCAGGTTCGAAAGCACGACGTGGCTGATGTCGCCGCCCTGGGTGGTGCTGAAGACGAACCCGCGATTCACGTTGGTGAGGAGGCAGTCCGTCACGCGGATGTTTCGGATGCGATCCCAGTTCCCCTCGCTGAACTTCACCGCGGCGGAAGCGGATGAGAGCAGGCACTGGCTGACGGTGATGTTTTCGCACGGGCGAATCGGGCCCCAGACGTTCGAGGAGATGAAGATGATGCAATCATCGCCGGTTTCGATCCGGCAATTCGTGATGGAAACGTCACGGCAGCCGTCGAGGTCGATGCCGTCGGCCCACACTCCTTCCTTGAGGCTGGTGTGAATGTGGAGGCCGTCGAAGCGCACTCGCTCGCAGTCATACAGGTTGATGGTCCAGCTCGGTGAGTGGAGCCAGTTCAATCCCCGGAAATGCAGGTTCCGTGATCGTCCAATCCAAGCGAGGCGGGGAAAAATCGTGCGCTCGGGAAAACCTTTCGGGAACGGTCGCAGCAGAGGTTTGCCCAGCCGGATCATTGATTCCTTGTGTGGAAACACCCGTTCGTGATCGTCCTCACGCCAGTCGTACGCCGCCTGTCCGTCGATGGTGCCTTCGCCGTCGATGACGACATCCTCGACGTTGTTCCCGAAGAACAACGCGGCCTGGACCGAAATCGTTTCGTAATGATACGCCGCCGGATTGGTCGTGGCGAAGAGGGTGGCGCCCTTCTCGATGCGAAGATGCACGCGGCTGCGCAGGTGGATGGTGCCGGCGGTGTATTCTCCCGGGGGAAAGATGACCTGCCCGCCTCCAGTTGCGGCGCAGGCATCGATGGCGCGTTGAATCGCGGGCCGGGCGTCGTCCTGCCTTTGTCCCGTCGCGCCATGAGCCCGGATGTTGAACAAGCGAATTTCCTCTGCGGCATTGCTGTCAACCGTCGGGAGGATCAGCAGTGCGGCCAGCGCGAGGAGGCGTCCGAACCACCGTCCCGAACGGGCTGATTCGAGCAGGCGTGAGCGGATCAATAATGCGGCGTTCAAGCGTTCCACAAATCGCGATGGTGATGGGCGCCACCGTTGCAGGTTGTGGTTGGTGGCGCCAGCGGAAATCATCGGAGAGCTCCGCAATGGGTGCCGCGTGCGCTGGGTTCGTCAAGTGGATGAACCGCGGCTGCACGAGAATTCTCCGTCAGCCCTGGGCGCGGCGATTTTCACGCCGACCGGCGGTCCACGGACTACGCCTTCGCGACCAACTGTCGCAGCACGTAGGGCAGGATGCCGCCGTGCTGGTAGTAATCAATCTCGATGGGCGTATCGATGCGGCAACGGACGGGGACGTTCTCGACCGCGCCGTTCTTGCGCGTGATCTTGAGCGTGAGGTCTTGCTGCGGTTTGAGGTTCGCGTCGAGGCCGACGATGTCGTAGGTCTCCGTGCCGTCGAGCTTGAGGCTTTGCGCGGTCGTGCCATCCTTGAATTGCAACGGCAGCACGCCCATGCCGACGAGGTTGCTGCGGTGGATGCGCTCGAAGCTTTGCGCCACGACAACTTTCACGCCGAGCAGGTTCGTGCCTTTCGCGGCCCAGTC
>JBDHQG010000035.1:0-14240 GCA_039806925.1 Limisphaerales bacterium | reverse complement strand
GCCAGATCGCCGGCCGCCAGCCGGCTCAACCGCGGCGGCGGCTTGCCCAGCTCGCTGATGCGGTCGTCGCGCAGCATCGTGCGGAACCACGACACCGCGAAGAGCACCGCGACGGCCACGGTCGCCCAGCGGGCCGTTCCCCAGGCCAGGCGCCGCCAGGAAAAGGTGTTCAACGGCAGCCGTTCCGCGGGCCGGATCCGCGCGTATTCGGTCGCGAGATTCTCCAGCTCCCCGCGCAGCCGGTCGTTCGCGCGGCGCAGCTCGCGCAAGCGGGCGGGCCGGCAGGCGACCGCGATGTCACGCCACCACGCCGGGCTCGTGCGCTTCACGCGCCGCCAGTATTGCAGCGCGAGGAGCCCGGCAAACGGCATCGGCGCCAGCCACGCCCACGCGACCCACGGCAGGAAGTAGCGCATGATCAACCAGGCGTTGAGCGCGTACCAGGCCCCGTAAATCGGAATGCCCGCGGCGAACCGCGCCAGCGCCATCGTGCTCCGGCCCGGCGCCTGCACGCAGCGCGCCAGGCCGCGCGCGATCAGGAACGGAACCAGGTGATGCAGCGTGCCGATGAGCACCACGAAGAAACCGAGGCTCATCAGCAGCGCTTCGCCCAGCAGGCGGATGGTCAGACGCCAGCCCTGCCAGCGCAGCACCGTGGAGCGCGGTGTGAGCCCGGCGCCCTGAAGCTGCGCCCGCGTGTGATCAATCGCCTGTGCCGCGGCCTCGGCGCGGGCGCGGTCGTTTCGCATGAAATGATTGATGGCGTCCGCGAGATATTTCCGCTGCCGCAGCCAGGCGAACGGGTTGCGCCGGCTCTCGCGCGGCGGTGGCAGGAGGGTTTCCAGCTGATCGAGAAACGGTTCCCACGCCGCGTCGTCGAGGTGGACGACGAGTTCCTTCAGGCGCCGGTCAATCTCCGCCGTGAGATCGCGCACGGCCTGGCGATCCTCGCCGGCGTGATCGGCGAGCCACGCGTTCACGTCGATGGGCTCGCCGACGCGCAGCCACACCGCGCTGCGGAACTGTTCCTTGCGGCGGTAGTTGATGCCGATGGGCAGGAGGCGGAGGTTGGTCGCGCCTTCGCGCGCCGCCTGTATGGCGATGCGCGCCGCGCCGCTTTTCACCTGCTCGATGCGCGCCGCGTCATGGCTCCGGCCTTCCGGGAAAATGCCGACAGCCTCGCCGGCGCGGAGGCGTTTCGCCGCAACGCCGAGTGATTCGAGATTCCGATGCGTCTGCGAGGGATCATCGCTGCGCCGGTACGCCGGCATCATGCCGAGCGCGTGGAGAAGGTTGCCGAAAACGGGAACCTGAAACAGCGGCGCCTTGGCGAGGAAGCGGACGGGACGCCGGGCCACGAGCCCGACGAGGACCGGGTCCATGAGCGAGTTTTGGTGGTTCGCCGTCAGGAGCAGCGGCCCGGTCGCGGGAATTCGATCGGCGCCGGTGATCTCGATGTTCGGGTAATAAAAGCGGGCGAGGGCGCGCACGCCGCGGCGCGCCAGCCGGCTGATCCATCCATTGCCTGAATTCATGGCGGTTGTCCGGACGGTTATCGGCTGACATCCGCCCGGGCATTCAGAGTTCAGGCAATGGGGGCGAAAATCAATGCCCCGGTGGGCAGGGCGGGCCGGCTGAAATCAGCCGGCGGTGTTGGTGGCTTTGAGGGCCTGGCCGGCCTCCGGAAACACGGCGCCGTTCCGAATCCAGTCGATGATCGTCATGATTTCCTCGGAGGTCAGCGGCTGCTTTCCTTCCGGCGGCATGGCATCGTCATGGCTCGTGGGCAGGAGGATGAGCTTCACGACGTGGCTTTCGGCGGGGTCGCCGGGCTTGATGCCAGGATTGCCGCTCTCGCCTCCCTTGAGCGCGAATTCCGCCTTGTCGAGCCGGTAGCCGCCCTTCTGCTTCTCCGGCCCGTGGCAGCCGTGACACTTGAGCGAAAGGATGGGCTGAACTTTTTCCGTGTAGAGACGCGACTTTTCATCCAATGCCAAGGGGGACGCCGGGGTGGTGGCCGGCCCCTCCTCGCCTTCGAGGAATTCGCGCAGGAACACCGGCGCGTTTTCGACCAGGTACTTTGAGCCGTGTGTCAGGTTGCCGCCGTAGTGCCCGGCCACGACCACGAGGCTGATGGTTCCCATGAGGACGGCGCGATAGCCGTACGTCCAGCCCCGCGCCGAATTTCGCCGGTGGGCGAGGCGCTGGAGAACGAGGGTGGCGATTGTCGCGACCGGGACGAACAGACCGTAGATCTTGTGCAGCGCCAGCATGTGCGCCTCGTATTCCGCGCTGCCGGCGCGCATCAGCCCGAAGGTCGCGGAAATAATCCCGGTGAGCAGGCTCAGCCAGAGCATCATCACCGTCACGCGGCGAATCTCCTCGCTGGGCCGCCACATCCGGTAGGCTTCGAGCAGGAAGGCCGCGGTGATGAATCCAATCGGGAAATGCAGCACCACCGCATGGAACGGCGCGAGAAACGGGCGCCACTGGAAGATGTGTTTCGGCGCTTCCGCGGAAATCGCGGCGGCATCGGCGGCCAGCGCCGTGGAAACGAGCGCTGACGCGATGGCCAGCAGGGCAGGCATCACGGGGGAGGGAGCTTTCGGCACGCGCTTCAGCATAGTTGTGGGTGCAGGTATTGGGTCGGGATGCCGGCTGGAGCCGCTAGAGCCGCCAATAAGCCGGGAGATCCTTCTTTGTCGCGATGAGAATCTCGCGGATCGCCGCCCGCGATCCGGCGGCGATCCCTGCGAATTCCGGCGCATGATCCTGGCCTTCGAGAATGTCCCAGAGCCGGCGGTAAACGCGGCGCCGCGCTTCCAGCGGCAGCGATTCGAACGACGAGGAGTAGATCATATAGCTGCACGGAAACTCGAAGAGCCGCGTCTGGAGGTTGAATTGTCGCAGGGACCGGCCTTTCGCGTCCTTCACGCCTGCCTTCTGGAACTCCATGACAAAATTGCCCGAACCCTGAACGGGCGACGTCAGCGGGGCTTCTTCGACGAACAACATGTAGCGCAGGAGCGCCTCGATGGCGGGATACGCCGGGCGCAGGCTGCCGTCGCCGCGCAGGGCGTTCACCGAATCGTAGTGGACACGCGTCAGCAGATTCTGCGCGTGCGCCTGATGTTCATGCGTCAGCAACGCGACGATGTCGCTGCCCGAGCCCGGGTAGCGGCTGATGTCGAGCAAGGGTGCAAGATCGGTCACGTTGGCGTTGTACAGCGGATCCTTCCCGTGCCGCGCGACGGCGGCCGCGCCGAAGAGGTTGCCACGATGAGTCTGTTTCCCGTGCCGGCCGGTGACGTAGTAGCCGCCCCAGCGGTCGGCCAGCGGCGTGCGATGATCCACGAGCAGTCCGCTGAGCATTTCCACCTCGCCGTCGTCCTTGGTGAGGAACGACCGGACGATGACGCCCGGGACATTCAACGTCTTTGCGGAGGCGTGACATTCAAGGCAACGGTCATCGCGCTGCAACCGGGGCTTCTCGGCCTCGTGCTGCGACAGCGTGTAAAAGACGACGCCCAGCCTGGGATCCGCGGCGGCCAGCTCAATCACGTCCGCCGAGGGAATATAGGCGACGCTGACCCGGTCGTTGAAATAGAGCGCGCGCGGGGTTTGGGGCGAGATCAACGCCTTGTTTGGAGAGGTCTTGGAAGCCACCAGGAGCTGCGAATCCACGGGCACCTTCAGTTCGGCGAGGAGCGCAGCGAGATACCCGTGCCTGGGTTCGTGCCGCAAACGAACCGTCCCGTCATCCATGCGCCGCTGGAGCTCGGCGACCGCTCCGTCCGCCGCTGCCGCCTTGTAACTCTTCATCTCCTCATCGAACGGCGGATATTCCGGCTTTTCCGTGGCGAGAGTTTCCGATCCGCCGTGGAGCAGGAACGCGAGCCCGAGGACGACAGCGAGACATCCGGGCCCACTGTTCTTCCCCTGGCAACCCGGATGAGACAGTTCAATGGCTTTCACGATGCTTGCTAATAAGGACGCCGCACGAAGCGCAATTGAGCACGACCATTCTTGCAAAATGGTGAACAAATCTTGGACGAATCCGGTGAAGGACCGGGAGGCGGCTAGGCCGTGCGCGACCGGGAAGGAAGGAAGCGGCCGCGCCCCCAGTCATCGAAAATCGAGTAGGCGACCGGCGTGACGAGGAGCGTGAGCAGGAGGCAGAGCGACTGGCCGCCGATGACGACGACCGCGACGGCGCGGCGTTCCTCCGCCCCCGGCCCGGTGCCCACCGCCAGCGGCAACATGCCGGCGATGAGCGTGAGGGTGGTCATCAGGATCGGGCGGAGACGATCGCGGTTGGCCTGGAGGATGGCGGCGAGCCGGCCCATTCCCCGGGAGCGCAAATTGTTCGTGTGATCGATCTGGAGAATGGCGTTTTTCTTCACCACGCCGAAGAGCACCAACATGCCGAGCGCGGAGTAGAGGTTGATCGTCTGGCCCGTGAGCCAGAGCGAGAGCAGCGCGAACGGCACGCACAGCGGCAGCGACAGCAGGATGGTGAACGGATGCACGACGTTTTCAAACTGCGAGGCGAGGATGATGTACATCAAAATCACCGAGAGCAGGAACGCCCAGATGAATTCGTTGAACGTCGTCTCCAGCTCGCGGGCGCGGCCGGAGACGCGGTCGGAATATTCGGGCGGCAGGTTCATGGAGGCGACCTCGGCGCGGATGGCCGCGATGCGATCCGCCTGCGCGTAGCCTGACTCGATGCCGGTGCGCAGCCGCACCTGGCGCTGGCGATCCAGGCGGTCGATGCGCGAGGCGGACTTGGCGGAAACGATCTTCACCACGTTGTCGAGGCGCACGAGCCCGCCGTCCTGCTTCGGCACGTAAAGGCGCGCGATGGTTTCGGAGTCGTTGCGGTCGCCCTCCTGCAATCGCAGCTGCACGTCGTAGTCGTCGTTCACCGACTCGTCGCGGAAGCGCGAGACCTTCTGGTCGCCGCCGACCATCAGGCGCAGCGCGTTGGCGATGTCCTCGGTGTCCACGCCGAGCTTCGCGGCGCGCTCGCGGTCGATCTCCACGCGCAGCTCCGGCTTGTCGAGCTTGAGCGTGGTGTCGGCCTCGATGAGCTTCAGCTCCGACGCCTTCCGGCGCAATTGATCGGCGTAGGCGGCGAGACTTTCGAGGTCAGGGCCGAGCAGGGCGAAGTCGATGTCGTAGTTCGGCCCGCCCAGGCTGAAGGTCTGTGGATTGCGGATCGACAGGCGCAGATCGGTGAACTTGCGCAGGCGTTTGCGAATCTCCGTGACGACGTCGCGCTGGGAATAGTTGCCCTGGAAGGCGCGCCACGGCGGCCATTGCAGGAGGCGCTTCCACGAGAAGACGCGCTCGGCGTGAGGGACGAGCTTCACGTAGTAGCGCGCGTTGTTCACGCTGCCGAGGAATCCGCCGCCGCCCGCGGAGCCGAGCACGGTACGGATGCCCTTCACGCCGCGGAGCTCCTCCTCGATGCGCATCGCCACCTCGTTCATCGAATCCAGCGCGGCGCCTTCGGGGGCCGTCACGTTGATTTCAAACTCGCCCTCGTCCACGTTGCTCGGCACGTATTCCTGCTTCACCACCTTGTAGAGCGGCACGGAGGAGGCGATGACCAGCAGCGAAACGCCGGCGATGAACCACCGGTGGCGCATCGACCAGCCGAGCATCCTCGCATAGGCGAGATCGAGGTAATGATAGAAGCCGCCGCGCGAATGCGCCGCGGGAGCGCCGGCCTCCGTCCCGGCGGGCGTGTCGTCAGCCTTGGAATCACGCCGGGCCGGCGGGCGGCGTTCCGCATCGCGGTCCTTCTCCTCCTTTCGATGATGCGCCCGCAGCAGCCGCGCGCTCATCATCGGCGTCAGCGTGAAGGAGACGAGCAGGCTCACCAGCACCGCCGCCGCCGAGGTGATGCCGAACTGGTAGAGAAACCGGCCCGAGATGCTCGACATGAACGACACCGGCACGAAGATGACGACGAGGCTCAGCGTGGTGGCCATGACGGCCAGGCCAATCTCCGCCGTGGCCTCGCGCGCCGCGTCGAACGGCTTCATCTTCTTCTCCTCGATGTGGCGGAAGATGTTTTCGAGCACGACGATGGCGTCGTCGATCACCACGCCGACCATCAGCACCAGCGCGAGCATCGTCACGCTATTGAGCGTGAAGCCGAAGGCCTTCATCACGCCGAAGGTGGCGATGACCGAGGTGGGGATCGCCACCGCGGCGATGATGGTCGCGCGCCAGTTCCGCATGAACGCCAGCACGACGAGGCAGGCGAGGATGCTCCCGAGGATGAGATGCTTGTTGATCTCGCCGAGGGCCTCGTAGATGTAGCGGGACTGGTCGCGGATGATCTCCGTCTTCACATCCGCCGGGAGCTGCGCCTGCACCTGGGCGAGCTTCTCCTTGAGGGCTTCAATCACCGCCACCGTGTTCGCGCCGGACTGGCGCTTGATCTCCAGGGTCACCGAGGGGACACCGTCCAGCCGCGCCATCGAACGCTGTTCCTTGGTTCCGTCCTCCGCCCGGCCGATGTCCCGCACGCGGATCGGCGAGCCGTTGCGCGTGGCGATGACCAGCTCGTCGAAGCCCTTCGCGTCGGCGATGCGGCCCATCGTGCGCAGGCTCTGCTCGCGCAGGCGCGTGGTGACGTTGCCGCCGGCGATGTTCGCGTTCTGGCGGTCCACCGCCTCGCGCACGGCGGTGATCGGAATCTTGTAGGCCGCAAGCCGGTCCGCATCGATCCAGACGTTGATGGCGCGCTCGAGCCCGCCGATGACCTCGACCTCGCCCACGCCGAAGGAGCGTTCCAGCTGCACCTTCACGATCTTGTCCGCGATTTCAGTCAGCTCCCGCCGGGAGCGGTTGCCTGACAGGGCAATCGTGAGCACCGGCGAAAGATCGTTGTCCGACTTGCTGATCGTGGGCGGGTCCGCGTCCCGCGGCAGGTCGCGCAGCACCGTGCCCACCCGGTCGCGCACGTCCTGGGCGGCGGCCTCGATGTCGCGGTTCAGCTCGAACGTCACGGTGATGAAGGACATGCCGGAGCCGTTGACGGATTGCAGCTCCTTGATGCCCTCGATGGTGTTCAACGCCTCCTCGATGGGCTGCGCCATCTGTGATTCCATCTCCGCCGGCGACGCCCCCGGAAGCCGCGCGTTGACGCGGACTGTCGGCAGGTCAACGGAAGGAAAGCGGTCCACCGCGAGCTTCGTGTAGCTCGCCACGCCCACGACGACGAGCGAGAGAATCAGCATCGAGGCGAAGACCGGCCGGCGAATGCAGATTTCAGCGAGCTTTTGCATGAGGCGTGACCCTGATCACAGAGTGCGCGGCTGATGCGCGCTCGTCTGCAACGGCACGGATTCCTTCACCGTGACCGCCTCGCCCGTGCGCAGGTTGCCCGGTTCGAGCACGACCAATTCGCCGGCCTTCAATCCGGAACGCACTTCGACCCAGTCCGGCCCGCGGCGTCCGGTCGTGATGTTCCTCTCCTCCGCCCGGCCATCCTGCACGACGATCACTTTCTCCAGTCCGGCGAAGGTGATGATCGCCGCGGAGGGGACGGCCAGCCCGGGATCATTCTCCTGCGTGATGATCCGCGCGCGCGCAAACAGCCCGGGGCGCAGCGAGCCGTCGTTCCGCACGTCGGCCTCGACGAGCAACATGCGCGCCGCATCATCAATCGCCGGGCTGATGCGCGTGAGCGCGCCGGAGTAAACGTTGGTGTCGCCCTCGACGTTCAGGCGCACGCGCTGGCTCGGGCGAATGGACGCGGCATCGCGCTCCGGCACTTCGAGGCGCAGGCGCAACGGATCGGTCTTCACCAGCTTCACGACGGGCGAGCCGGCCGGGAGGAACTCGCCGAGGTTCGCCACGCGGGACTGAATGGCGCCGTCGAACGGCGCGCGCAGCGACGTGTCGGCGAGCTGCTGCTTCGCGAGATCAAACTCCGCGCGGCGCTGCGCGAGCACGGCCTGCCGCGTGCGCGCCTCCTCGCCGGCGGCTTCATAGCGGTTGAGCGCCACCGTGTAGGCGGCCTCGACGGTGTCGAGCTCGGACTTGGAGAGCACGCCGTCCTCGGAAAGCTTGAGCACGCGGTCGCGGTTGCGCGTGGCCTCGTTGAGCACCGCCTTCGCCTCCTTCACGGCGCTGGTCTTGTCCGGCTCGAACGCGTCCTCGGTTCCCTCCAGCGGAAGTCCCACGGTGGCGCGCGCCTGGGAAAGCGCGGCCGCGGCCTGCTGCAGGCGCAGCTCGTAATCCCGCGGCTCGACCTGGGCGATCACGTCGCCGCGCTTCACCACGCTGCCGATGTCCACCGGCAGATGCCTCAGCCGCCCGCCGATCTTCACGCTCAACGTCGCGGCCTCCTCGGCGAGCAACAGCCCGGTCACCGTGACCGTGCGCTCCATCGGCCGGGCCTGCGCGGCGGCCACGCGCACGGCGCGGACCTTGTTGGTGCCGGACGCCGCGCCCCTGGGCGCCGCCGGCGTCGCGCACGCCGCCGCCAGCGCCACCAGCGCGGCGAGGGCCGCAACGCGAATCGAACTGGGTTTCATTTCCATCACGCTAAACAATCCCGGCGCGGCGATGCCACGGCGAACTTGGGAACGCAGGGTTGACTGCCCGCGCGGGCCGCAAATTCACCGCCGCCGCCGTCTACTTCCCGGCCGGCGCCGGCGCGGCGTCCACTTCCACCGGCGGCGCCGCCTTGCTCTTCGAGAGGTCGCTGAACATCGTGTACACCATGGGCACCACGTAGAGCGTCAGGAACGTGCTCGTCAACATGCCGCCGATCACGACGATGCCCATCGGGCGGCGGCTCTCCGCGCCCGCGCCGAAGCCGATGGCGATCGGCACGATGCCCGCGATGGTCGAGAAGGCGGTCATCAAAATCGGGCGCAGGCGGACGCTGCCGGCCTCCAGCATCGCGTCCTTCGGCACCGCGCCCTCCGCGCGCCGCTGGTTGGCGAACTCGACCAGCAGAATGCCGTTCTTCGTCACCAGCCCGACGAGCAGCACGAAGCCGATCAGGCTGAACAGGTTGATGTTCATCGACACCATCGGCGGCAGGATGCCCGTCTTGCCCAGGAAGCCGACGAGCCACAGCAAACCGAGCGCGCCAAAACCCGCCAGCGGCACGCAGAGAATCACCGTCCACGGATGCACCAGGCTCTCGAACTGCGCGGCCAGCACCATGAAGGTGATGATGAGCGCCAACCCGAGCACGAAGAGAAACTCGCCGCCGGAGTCCGTGAACTCCTTGGACTCGCCCGCCCAGTCGTGCAGGAAGCCCGGCGGCAAATCTTCCTTCAACAATGCCTCGACGTTCTTGATGGCCGTGCCCAGCGGGATGCCGACCAACGACGCCGAGATGGTTGTCGAACGAAGCCGGTTGAAATGCTCGATGGTGTTCGGCGCGGCGCCTTCGCGGCGGGTGATGATGGAGCTGAGCTGCACCAGGCTGCCCTTCTGGTTGCGCACATAGATGCGATCCAAATCCTGCGGCAGCAAACGCGAGCCGCGCTGGAGCTGGGCGATGACCTCGTATTCCTTGCCGTCGAGCTTGATGCGGCTCAGGTCGAGCCCGCCGAAGAGAATCTGCAATGTGCGCGAGACGTCCTCGATGCTCACGCCCAGCGCCGCGGCGCGGCTGCGGTCGATGTCGAGCCGCAGCTCCGGCTTCGTCACCTCGAAGCTGCTGCGGGCGTTCACGAGATTGGTCATGGCGCGCAGCTTGTTCAGCAGGCTTTGCGAGTAGGCGTTGAGCTGTTCGAGATCCTGGCCCTGGATCACCAGCTGGAACGCGGAGCCGAAGCCGCGCCCGATGGCCTTGGGAATGTTCGGCACCGCGATGGCGCCCTCGACGTTCTGGAAGAACTGCTGCCGCAGGCCGCCGGGCGCGTTGACGATTTCCTGGATGCCGCGCTTGCGCTCCTCGATTTCCTTCAGACGCACAAAGACGATGCCCTGGTTGGCCTGGCCCGGCCCGGCCATCGCGAACGCCGTGATGGCGCCATAGGCTTCCACCTCGGGAACGGTTCTCAGAATCGCCTCCATCTTGCGCATCTGTTTGTCCGTGTATTCGGTGGTGGAACCTTCCGGCGCGAAGACGAAGCTGAGCAGCCGGCCCTTGTCCTCCTCGGGGAGAAATTCACCTTCGAGGTTCTTGAAGAGCCAGACGTTCGGCCAGCCGATGATGACGGCGAGAATCGCCGCGAGCACCAGCCCCACGCCCAGGCGCGGCACGAACGGCCAGCTCACAAACGGACGCGATACCGCCGCCGCGAAGTTCACGCACGGACGGAGCGTCGCGGCGTAGGCGTTGGTGAACCAGCGCATCATCGCCTCGAACCAGCGCAGGAGGAAAAACCTGTCGTGCGGCGCGTGTTCCTTGAGGATGCGTCCGGCCATCATCGGGGAAAGCGTGAGCGCCACAAACGCGCTGACCACCACGCTGCCCGCGACCGCCACGGCGAACTCGATGAAGAGCCGGCCCGTGGCGCTGGTTTGAAACGCCAGCGGCGTGAAGACCGCGACGAGCGAGAGCGTGATGGCGATGACGGCGAAGGCGATTTCATCCATGCCCTTGAACGCCGCCTTCATCGGCGACAGGCCGTTCTCGATGTGACGGTGGATGTTCTCCAGCACCACGATGGCGTCATCGACCACGACGCCGATGGCCAGCACCAGCGCGAGCATGGTGAGGATGTTGATCGAGTAGCCGAACGCCATCAGGATCGCGAAGGTGCCGATGATCGAGACCGGAATCGCCACGGACGGAATGAGCGTGGAGCGGAAGCTGCCGAGGAAGAACCAGATGATGATGACGACCAGCGCGAACGCGATGCCGAGGGTTTCCCAGACTTCGCTGATGGCTTTGCGAACGAAGACCGACTCGTCGTAGTTGTACACCAGCTCGATGCCGCTTGGCAGCGTCGGCTTGATGCGCTCGACCTCCGCCTTGATCCCGTCGGCCACGTCCACGGTGTTCGCCTTCGACTGCTTCACGATGCCGAGGAAGATGCACGGGCGCCCGTTGTTGCGCGCAATGGTGCGCTCGTTCTCCACGCCGGCCCGGGCCTCGCCGACATCGCGCAGGCGCACCAGCTTCGCGGCGTCGCTGCGGATGACCAGCTCGTTGAACTCCTCCGGCGTCTTCATCTCGCCGCGCGTTTGGATCGTCATCTCGCGCTGGAGATTCTCGACGCGCCCGCTCGGCAGCTCCACGTTCTGCTGCTTTAGCGCGTGCTCGATGTCCAGCACGGTGATCTGGTGCGCCGCCATCTTCTCGGAGTCGAGCCACAGGCGCATCGAGTAACGCTGCTCGCCGCCGATGACCACGCCGGACACGCCCTTGATCGTCTGGAGGCGATTCTTGATCTGCTTCTCCGCGAGTTGCGTCATTTCCAGCGGCGTCACCACATCGCTGTTCATGCCGACCCAGATGATCGGCTGCGCATCCGCGTCCTGCTTGGCGACAATGGGCTCGTCGATGAACTCGGGCAGCTTGCCGCGCACGCGGGAGACGCGGTCGCGCACGTCCTGCGCGCCCTGGTCGATGTCGCGGCTGAGGTCGAACTCAATCGTGATGCTGCTCACCTGCTCGCGCGACTGGCTGGAGATGGTGCGGATGCCCTCGATGTTGTTCAGCTCCTCCTCGAGGCGTTCGGTGACTTCCGTTTCCACGACGCTGGCGTTCGCGCCCGGATAAACCGTCGTCACGCTGACGACCGGCGGATCGATGTCCGGCAACTCGCGCACCGGCAGGCGCGTGAGCGCGATCAGGCCGAACAGGATCAACGCCAGGTTCATCATCGTGGTGAGAACCGGCCGCTGGATGCTGATGCGCGGGAGAATCACGACTTGCCTCCGGTTGCGGCGGGCATAGCCGGCGCGGCTTTGACTTTGCCGCCGGGACGAATCTTCTGGATGCCTTCCGCGACCACGCGTTCGCCCGGCTTCAGGCCGCTGACGATTTCGACAAGGCCGGCCTGGCGGATGCCGATCTTCACCGGGCGAATCTGCGCGGTGTCCTCCTTGTCGAGAACGTAGATGATGTTTCGATCCCCGCTGGCGATCACCGAGCTTTCGGGAATCACAATGGCGTCCTCCTTGAGCTTCAGGGTGAGGTTCAGGTTCGCGAACATGCCGGGCTTGAGCTCGGACTTCGGGTTGTCGATCCGCGCCTTGACCAGCGCGGTGCGCGTGGCGCTTTCCACGAACGGCGCGACGAAGAAGACTTCGCCCGCGAACGTGCGCCCCGGATAGGCGGCGACGGTGATCTCGATCTTCTGCCCGACCTGGAGCTGGCTGACGAAACGTTCCGGCACGTTCAGCTCGACCTTCACCGGATCGAGATCGATCAGCCATGTCAGCGTCGTGTTCTTCGCGATGACCTGGCCGGGGCTGACCTGCCGCGAGCTCATCGTGCCCTTGAACGGCGCGTAGATGCGCGCGTCCTTCAGGAGACGTTTCTTCAGCTCCAGGCTCGCCTTGTTCGCCTGGTACTGCGCGGCGGCCTGATCGTATTCCTGCTGGCTGACGAGCTTGTCCCGCTGGAGCTGCTTGTTCCGTTCGTAAGTGGTCTCGCTCAGCTTGAAGTTCGCCTCTGCTTCATTTACCGACGCGATGAACTTGGATTCGTCCAGCCGGATCAACAGGTCGCCCTGCTTCACGCGCTGGCCCTCGGTGAAGAGAACCTCCTCCAGCGTGCCGTCCGTCTCGGACTTGATCTCCACCATCTCGTTCGCCGCCACGGAGCCGACGAGCGAGAGCGTCTCGTTCACCGGCTGCACCTTCGCCTCCGTCACCACGGCCTGCGTGGCATAGACCGGCGGCGCGCCGGCCCCGCCCTGCGCCGATTCCTTCCGGCAGCCGGTCAGGGCTGGCGAAAACAAGGTCCAAAGCGCCAGCAGGATAACAAGGCTTGTCTGTTTCATAGTCAGTTTGAAAAGGCTACCGGGGCGCCGCCGCGCCGCCGAGAAAAAGCCGCACGATGGATTCCGCGTCGCGCCGCGTCAGCCGCGGCCTGCCGTGAACGAGATGCTCCATCACCTTGATGGTCATCATCCCGTAAATCCCCATCGCCAGCTCGCGGCTGGAAAACGTCTTGTCGAGGGAACCCGCCGCAAGTCCGCGCCGGATGAGCGCGTGCATGAACTCGAAATTCCGATCACACTTGTCCACATAACGGATCTCCGCGGGAATCTCGCCCTTCGCGGAGAACGCGGTCGCAAACGCGATGCGCATCAGCGCGCGATGATCGTTGATGAACTCGAAAAGCGCCGCGAGCACCTCGGTCAACTGCTCCGCAAGGCCGCCGCCGCGCTCCTCCGCCTCGCACATCAGGCGGTAACGCTCATCATGCGCCCAGTCAATGAGCGCCTGGAACAACCCGGCCTTGCTCTTGAAGTAATAATAGAGCGTCGGCTTTGTCACGCGCGCCGCATCCACGATGGCCTGCACGGACGCGCCCTCGTAGCCGCACTCGGCGAAATGCTTCAGCGCCGCGCGCAAAATTCTCCCGCGCGTTTGTGAATCGTGCTTGTCCATCAAAAACCTACCGAACGGTAGGGAGCCCGCCGCGCCAGGTCAATTTGTAATCTCCTCTTCAATCGGGGCGCGTGTTGGAGGCGGGTTGCCCCAATGCCGTCACCCCGCCGAACTGCGGGCTGTCCCTGCCCGCAGCGTGTGGCCCGGACGACGGCTGTTGCAAACCTCCACGATGCCGGTGCGCTTCACCCGCTGCGGCCGGGGACCGGTCGCGGTCCGCGTGTTTTGGGCAACGAGCCCTCAAGATGCGCCTTGTCGCGCGGCGATTTGATCAATGTCTTTACCGCTGATCCTCCCGGTGTTATGTGATTTCACCAATGACAACACCGAACCCCCAGGTTCGACGCGCAAACATCGAAGACCTGCCGCAGCTGGTTTTATTGTGGCGAAAGGAAGGATTGTCCGTCGAGGAGCTCGAGAAGCGTTTCAAGGAGTTTCAGGTGATGGATGCGCCGAAGGGCGGGCTGGCGGCGGCCGTGGGATTGCACGTCGTCGGTTCAGAGGGCTGCCTCCACAGCGAGGCTTTTGCGCGGAACGAGGAGGCGGACTCCTGCCGTGCGCTGATTTGGGAGCGCGCCCAGGTCGTCCTCTTCTTCCGGGCGTACGCGCATGCGAAGCGATGGCTGAACCGGCTCCGCGGCCGATCGGGGCGCACCGCGGTCGATCGGATCGCGTTCGACGACGGA
>JBDHQG010000034.1:0-14276 GCA_039806925.1 Limisphaerales bacterium | reverse complement strand
GAGTTGATTCATCGCCCGGAGAGTTCCCCAACCGGGAACCTCCAGGGCAACGACTCACCTCAAAGGGCGGGTGATTTTAACCCGCGAACGGGTGGGTGACTTTGCCCGCGAACTGACAGCAACGGCGGACCGGGCGTCTTGACGGGAACGAGTTTCCCGACGTCGGGGCTCACGGCCGGCCAGGCGGCGTGGAACAGCGGCGCGAATCCCGAGGGCGCGGTGGTGGGCTGGAATGACATCGAGCCGTTCCCGGATGGGACGTTCACGATTACGACAAAGCAGTACACCGGGGCGATTCCCGGCGGCACGGCGAACGGGCCTTATGGTTATGGGTTCGGCGCGATGATGCTCGCGCAGGTGGAGGTGGTGGCTCCGGCCATCACGGCGAATCCCGCGGCTACGACGACGGTGGAGCAGAACCGACCGTTGAGCTTGAGTGTGGCGGCGACCGGGGCACCGTTGTCTTACCAATGGTACAAGGAGGGGGTGGGCGCGATTGCCGGGGCGACGTCGCCGACGTTTGCGATTGCGGCGGCGCAGGTGAGTGATTCGGGCACGTATTACGTGGAGGTTTTCAATTCGCTGGCGACGCGGACGAGCACGTCGGCGCAGGTGACGGTGTTTGCAGACACGGTGGCGCCGGCGGTGGAGACGATCTTCTCGTATCCCACGGTGGATGCGGGCGGCAATGCCACGCTGGACCAGATCATCATCGAATTCAGCGAGCCGGTGACGGCGGACAGCGTCAGCTCGCCGGCGAGTTACACGGTGCCGGGTGGCGGCAATCCGGTGTCGGTGGTGGTGACGAATGATCGTTCCGTGGTGCTGATGCTGGGCACGGCGTTGACCGTGGACACGGATTATTCGGTGACGTTGAGCGGGGCGAAGGATGCCGTGGGTAATACTGCGGGCTCCAGTTCGCCGACGTTCCACTCGTGGGTGTCCGGGCCGGGCAACGGTTTGGTGATGGACGCTTTTGACGTGGAAGGCACGGACATCACGGTGGAGTCTTTGCTGGCGCATCCGAACTATCCGGGTAATCCGTTCCGGAGCGATACGATTCGTGCATTTGATTCGCGGCTCATTTTCCCTGATGACAGCCGGGAAGCATACGGCGCGCGCATCCGTGGCGTGTTCATCCCGCCGGTTTCCGGCGACTGGGTGTTCTTCTTCCGCACGCGCAACCTTGGCCTGGTGAATCTCAATCCGAACGGGATGGATGAGGCCGGCAAGGTGGAAATCCTGCGCCAGAGCACGGAGAATCCGCCCTACAACTGGGATCGTTTCAGCTCCTCGCTCTATTCATTGCGCGCGGGAAGAGCGTATTACATCGAGGGATTGTACAAGGGCGCGGTGGGCGAAGATTACATCAAGGTGGCGGCGCGTCTCGCCGGCACGGGCGCCCCGACGCCAGTGGATTCGCCGGTGACGGACGCTCCCGATGCGAATTCGCTGGCCGGCGCGCCCATCGGCTCCCCGCTGGCCCCGCGCAACCTTGGCGGGACATTGAGCATCGCCCAGGATCTCGCGGATCGCACGGCGGATGAGAACAATCCTACGACGCTCTCCGTGGGCATGAACAATCCCAGCGGCCTGCCGCTGCATTACCAGTGGCTCCGCAACGGCAGCCCGATCGATGGCGCGACGACTCCGACGTATACGTTCCTGCCGACGGTGGCGGGCGACAACGGCGCGACGTTCAGCGTGCAGGTTTCGAAGTATGGCTCCTCGGTGACGAGCCGTTCAGCGACGTTGACGGTGGTTCCTGACACGGTCGGACCACAGGTGGTGGAGGTGTTCAGCACGAACCTCACGGATGTGGTGGTGCGCTTCAACGAGCTGCTGGAGGCGGGTTCCGCAGTGGAGCCGTTCAGCTACTCGGTCCTCCCCGACAACGACGCCTCGGCCGCGGTGATGCAGGCGGATGGCAAGACGGTCATCTTCACCGTGCTGACACCCCTGGTTGCGGGTGAAACCTACGAGCTGTGGGTGGAAAACATCTACGACCTCGCGAACAATGTCCTCAGCCCGAATCCGAGCGTTGTGACCTTTGTCGCGGGCACGGATCAGCCGCGCCTGGAGATCGTTCGCTCCGGCAACCAGGTGGCCCTGTCCTGGCCGGTGTCGGCCGCGATTGTCCTCGAGGAGACGTCCGCCCTGGCCCAGCCTGCTGCCAGCACGGTTTGGACTGCTGTCTCCGGAACTCCCGTCGTCGTTCGCGGAAAGAACACGCTGACGGTGAACGCGGGTTCCGGCAGCAAGATCTACCGCTTGCGCCGTTGATCGGTGATTGAATCCTGAATCGCGAAGGCCGGACGAAAGTCCGGCCTTTTTTCTGACAACGGGCTTCTTTGGGGACCGCCTACGGCTCTTGGATGAACTGCTCCTGAAGGCGCATCAACGCCTCCTGCATTTCGCCAATCGCCTGGTAGCGGCCGGACAGTTCGTCGTGGGCGGCCTTGAAGAAGACCTCGGAGAGCAGTTGCAGCTGCTCGCGTTCCCTGGCGTCGAGGCCACCGAGATCGACCGGGAGTCCCTGCAACGCGGCCGGGCCGAGGCCCGCTTCACACAGGACTTTTCCCAGGCTGTAAACGTCGGCCCACGGCGTGCCGGGGCCTTCCGGCGGGGTGAAGCCTTCCGTGCCCAATTGCTTCGGGTCGCGCCGCGCCTCGGCGATGTGCGTGACGAGACCGACATCCGCAAGCTTCGCCACGCCATTCACGAAAATGATGTTCGCCGGCTTGATGTCGCGATGAATGAGCTGCTTCGAGTGCAGATAACGCAGCGCTTCACACAGCTCGATGCCGAGCTGAAGGCATTCGAGCGCGGGCAGCCGGCCGCGGGCATCGAGATCGCAGGCCAGCGTGCGTGCGACGTAACTGGCGGGATCGATGCTTCGTCCGCCATGCGCGCAATCCGCCAGTTCCATGACGTAATAGAAAAAGCCGGCGGTATTCTCACGGCCCACATGCAGGATGGGGACGAGCCCGTGGTGCGTGCGGGAGATCGGCGTGTATTGAAGAATGCCGCGATACTCCCGCTCGAACGGGCTGCGGTCGGGAAAACTTTTCTTGTGAACAATCTTGATGGCGTGATGGACGCCAATCTCCCCGCGCGCCAGCCAGACTTCACCATAGGCGCCGCTGCCGATCGAGCGCAGCAGTTCGTAGTTGGGAATGATGATTCCACCCGCCGGCGCGGCGGTGGATTCGGCAGCAGAAATGGATTCCGGCTCCGAGACAGCGGCGTCGAGTGTCTGGTCACGACGGCTGCCGGTGAAGCGCCCGATGAATCGTCGGAACTGACTCAAGGTTGAGCCCATAAGTTCACCCGCTGTGACAAGCTTGGTCGAGCGGACGGGAAATCAGAAGCAAAATCGGGCCGCCGCCCGCCAATGGCGAAAGAAAAACGCCGCCTGCCCGAAGGCAGGCGGCGTGGGCGGAAAGCCAGCCGTCAACTGGACAGCGCGCCGGAAGCCGGAGCACTTTGCTTGAAGATGACTTTGCCGTCTTCAACGGTGACCGCAACCGGTTCGCCGTCGTGGATGTGCCCGCGCAGGATTTCCTCGGCAAGCGGATCTTCGAGGAAACGCTCCACCGAGCGGCGCATCGGACGCGCGCCGTAGGTCGGGTCGTAACCTTTTTCCACGAGCAGATCCTTCGCCTTCTCGTCGAGCGAGAGCTTGATGTTCTTGCCCTTGAGCCGGTCTTCGACCTTCTTGATCTCGAGGTCGAGAATCTGGATGAGGTCCGGCTTCGTGAGCGAGCGGAAGACAATGACGTCGTCGAGACGGTTGAGAAACTCCGGGCGGAACTGGCGCTTCGCCTCGTCCATGATCTTCTCGCGCATCTTCTCGTAGCTCGATTCGTCGCTGATCGGCGAGAAGCCCATCGAGGACTGCTTTTTGATCGTGTCCGCGCCGACGTTCGACGTGAGGAGGATGACCGTGTTCCGGAAGTTCACGACGCGCCCGATGTTGTCCGTGAGTTTGCCCTCTTCCAAAATCTGGAGAAGCATGTTCATCACGTCGGGATGCGCCTTCTCGATTTCGTCGAAGAGCACCACGGAGTAGGGCTTGCGGCGGACCTGTTCGGTCAGCTGGCCGCCTTCCTCGTAGCCGACGTAGCCGGGCGGGGAGCCAATCATGCGCGAGGCATTGTGGCGCTCCATGTACTCGGACATGTCGAGCTGGATGAGGGCCTTGGAGTCGCCGAACATGGATTCCGCGAGCGACTTCGCCAGCAGCGTCTTGCCGACGCCGGTCGGCCCGAGCAGCGCGAACGTGCCGATGGGGCGCTTGGGATCCTTCAGGTCGGCACGGGAACGCCGCAGCGCCTTGCAGATGGCGCTGACCGCCTCCTTCTGGCCGATGACCACGCGGGCCATCTCCTCTTCCATCGTGAGCAGCCGCTGCGCTTCACCCTGTTCCATGCGCTTGAGCGGAATGCCGGTCCACTTGGAGACGACTTGCAGGATGTCCTCCTCGTCGACCTTCACGCGCTTCTCCTCGCGGGTGGACTTCCACGCGGCGAGCACGGATTCCTGTTTTTCCTTCGCCTGCTTTTCCTTGTCGCGCATGGCGGCGGCGCCTTCGAAGTCCTGTTCCTTGATCGCCTTTTCCTTCTGCACCTTGATCTGTTCGATCTCGGCTTCGATGTCCTTCAGCTCCGGCGGCCGCGTCATCGCGCCGATGCGCGCGCGGGAGCCGGCTTCGTCCATCAGGTCGATGGCCTTGTCCGGGAGGTAGCGATCCGTGATGTAACGATCCGACATCGTGACGGCGGCGGCCACGGCCGCGTCCGTGATTTCGGCCTTGTGATGCTCCTCATACTTGCCGCGGAGACCCTTCAGGATTGCGATGGCGTCCTCGGTGGATGGCGCCTCGACTTTCACGCTCTGGAAACGGCGTTCCAGCGCGGCATCCTTCTCGATGTACTTGCGATACTCGTTCAGTGTCGTCGCACCGATGCACTGCATCTCGCCGCGGCTGAGCGCGGGCTTGATGATGTTGGAGGCGTCCATCGTGCCTTCCGCCGAGCCGGCCCCGACGATGGTGTGCAGCTCGTCGATGAACAGGATGACGTTCTTCGCGCGGCGAATCTCGTCCATCACCGCCTTGATGCGTTCCTCGAACTGGCCGCGATATTTCGTGCCCGCAACCATGAGCGCGAGGTCGAGTGTGATGACGCGCTTCTCGCGGAGCAGTTCGGGCACGTTGCCCTTCGCGATTTCCTGGGCGAGACCTTCGACGATGGCGGTCTTGCCGACGCCCGCCTCGCCGAGCAGCACCGGATTGTTCTTGGTGCGGCGGCAGAGCACCTGGATGACGCGCTCGATCTCGGACTGCCGGCCGATGACCGGGTCCATGTCGCCCTTGCGCGCGATTTCCGTGAGGTCGCGGCCGAACGCCTTGAGCGCGGGCGTTTTGACTTCGCCCTTCTTTTCGGATTGCTGCGGCTTCTCCGGCTGTTCGGGAACGGCGCTTTCTTCCTGCGCGTTGAAGTTTGGATCGAGCTCCTTGAGGATTTCCTGCCGCGTCTGCTCGATGTCCACGTCGAGGTTCTTGAGAACGCGCGCGGCCACGCCGTCGCCTTCGCGAAGCAGCCCAAGCAGGATGTGCTCGGTGCCGACGTAGGTGTGGCTGAGGTTCTTGGCCTCCTTCGCGGCGAGCGCGAGAACCTTCTTCACACGCGGCGTGTAGGGAATGTTGCCGATCATTTTCTGATCGGGACCGGTGCCGACCTGCTTCTCGACTTCCATGCGGACGGTTTCGAGATCGAGCCCCATCTTCTGGAGGACGTTCACGGCCACGCCCTGACCGAGCTTGATGAGGCCAAGGAGAAGATGCTCGGTGCCGACGAAATTGTGGTTGAACCGGTCGGCTTCCTTGCGCGCGAGAGCGAGGACTTGCTGCGCCCGCGGCGTGAAATTGTTCATGGCTTCATCGCTCATACTTGTCTAATAAATGCACCAGCAGTTTTTTTTGTCCAGCATCCTGTCGCCAGCGTCTTTCCGCATCGCGACCCACTTCTGACCCAGTCATGTTCAGCAGCTTTGCTACCACTCTTATCGTATGCAGGGAGCGGGGGATTAGCTAAGAAATAGTTGCGAAGCGATCACCACGCGAAGGCATTCCGTGCGCGCGAATGTCCCGCAGTGTGCGCGAATGGCGCAGTCCGGGCAGCAGTCGACATGGCGAGGGTTGCGTCCTTTGACGAAGGCCGCGAACGCGTCAGGCTTTCTCGGAGTTGCCGGTGGACGGCGTGGGCTTGGGCTTCGGGCGGCTGACGGTGCGCAAATGTTCGCGCAGCATGTCGGCGCGCAGGAGGTCGCGCTCCTCGGCGGTGAGCTTGTCCGAGTAGCGCTTCTGGAGATGGTTCGGCTGCGTGATGACGAAGAGCTCGTCCACCAGCGCACGGTTCAAATCTGGAAACAATCCGAGATCCACGCCCAGCCGCATCAGCGACAGCAGGTTCATCGTTTCTTTCGACGAGATGCTGTGCGCGTTCGCGAGGATGCCATAGGCGCGGCCGATGTGGTTGTAAACGGTTTTCGGCTTCTTTTCGAGCAACGTGCCGCGGGCGTTCTCTTCGTGCTCGATGATTTGCGAGAGCACCTTGCTCAGTCGCTCGACGATGTCGGTTTCGGCTTCGCCCAAGGTCATCTGGTTCGAGACCTGGAAGACATTGCCGAGCGCTTCCGTGCCTTCGCCGTAGAGACCGCGGACGGCGAGGCCGAGCTTGTTCACGGCCTGGATGATCTGGTTGATCTGTTCGGCCAGGACGAGCCCGGGCAGGTGCAACATCGCGCTCACGCGGATGCCGGTGCCGAGATTCGTCGGGCATGCGGTGAGATAGCCGAGCTCCGGCGAGAACGCATACTCCAGCTTCTTCTCCAGCTTCGAGTCCACCTGATCAATCGCCTGCCAGGCCTGCTTGAGCTGGAGGCCGGGACGCAGCGCCTGCATGCGCAGATGATCTTCCTCGTTGATCATCATGCAGAGCGTTTCCTCGCGGTTGAAGACCAGCCCGCTGCCCGCGTTCTTCGCGGCGTGTTCGCGGCTGATGAGGTGACGCTCGACGAGGATGTTTTTGTCGAGCAACGACAGGTTGTCCATCGTCTCGGAAAAATGATCCGCCATCTGGGGCAGGGATTCCACGGCGGGACGGACGATCTCCAGCGTCTTGATGCGGTCGGCCTTCTTGGCCCAGCCGGGAAACGCCGCGCCCTTGATGTTGCGCGCGAGCCGCACCCGGCTCGACATCACGATCTTGTTGTGCGGACCTTCGCGCCGCGCCGATTCGTCCGGGGAGAGGAGAAACTCGTGGAGGTTCATGACTCAGGAAGTGGTGAGGCCGGCGAGCTTTTCCTTTGTGACTTTGATTTCGTCCCGCATGGCCGCCGCCTGCTCGAAGTTTTCGTCGGCCACCGCCTTGTCCAGCTTCTTCTGCAACGACTTCAGCTTGTCCGCCAGCTCCCGCGTTTGCTGGAGCGCGTGCGGCACCTTGCCCATGTGCTTCGTGCCCTTGTGCATGGTTTTGAGCAAACCATCCAGGCCTTCGCTGAAGGTGGTGTAACACTCCGAGCAACCGAGCCGCCCGGCCTTCTTGAAATCCGCCTGGGTAAATCCGCAGTTGGGGCATTTCAACTCGCCGCCGCCCGTCGCCTGCTCCGTCTCCTGGGAGGTTCCGAGGCCGAGCAACAAATCCGCCAGCGAGAAGCTGGCGGGATCGTTGACGCCCTTCTGGGCGGCGCAAGCTTCGCAGAGATCCACCTTCTGCATCTTGTCCCCGACGATCTGGGTCAGGTGGACCTTTGCTTCTTTTTCTTTGCAAACGCAGCACAACATAGCTCGACGTATATCGGATGAACGACTGTCGGTGTAAGCATAATTTCTCCGACCGATGTGGCAAGTCGCAGAATCGCGCGGGATTTCCCGCAGCCAGTTCACGGCCAGACCTCGCATGGGACGGTTCTAGGAACTCGCCGGCTTCACCTCGTTCTTCAACAACTTCCCCGCCTCGAAGTCCGTCACGTTTCCGAGCGTCGTTTCCGCGATGTTGCGCAGGGCGGTGTCGGTGAAGAACGCCTGGTGGCCGGTGACGAGCACGTTCGGGAACGTCGTCAGCCGCATGAACACGTCGTCCTGGATGATCGATTGCGAGCGGTCCTCGAAGAACAAGTCGCCTTCCTCCTCATACACATCGAGGCCGAGATAACCAATCCTGCCGGACTTCAGCGCCTCGATGGCGGACTCGGTGTCGATGAGCGCGCCGCGTCCGGTGTTGATCACGGTGACGCCGCGTTTCATCCGGGCGAACGCCTCGCGGTTCAGCAGGTGATTCGTCTCCTTGGTCAGCGGACAGTGCAGCGTGATGATGTCCGACTCGGCGAAGAGCCGGTCCATCGTCACATAGGCCGCGCCCTGGGCTTCGCACGCGGGATTCTTCATCACGTCGTGGGTGAGAATCTTGCAGCCGAAGCCCCGGAACAATTGGGCCACGATGCTCCCGATGGCCCCGGTGCCGACGATGCCAACCGTCAGCCCAAACACGTCGAACCCCAGCAATCCGTCGAGCGCGAAGTTCCCGTCGCGCACGCGATTGTAGGCCTTGTGCGTCTTGCGATTCAGCGTCAGCAGCAGCGCGATGACATGCTCGGCGACGGCGTGCGGTGAATACGCCGGGACACGCGCGACCTTGAGGCCGTGCGCGTGCGCGGCTTTCAAATCGACGTTGTTGTAGCCCGCGCAACGCATCGCGACGAGGCGTGTTCCGCCGGCGGCGAGTCCGCTAATCGTCTCGGCGTTGAGCGAGTCATTCACGAAGGCGCAGACGGCGGGAAATCCATGCGCGAGCGACACGGTGGACGGTTCGAGATGGTTCTCGATGAAGAACAGTTCGTGGCCGGACGCAACATTGGCCGCCTTGAAGAACTGTTCGTCGTAACGCCGGGAGCTGAACACTGCGACTTTCATGGCGGCACTCTGGCACGCGCGGCGCAAAAGGAAAGGGCGGGTGGACGCAGCCGAGGAGCGGGCGCATTTCGGGGCACGCCGCCCGACGGAACGCGCCGGTGGCCTGTTCCACTCGGACCCGCCGCATCGTTCCCGCCCCAGCGTCCGTAACTTCCGGCACTCGACGGCCCAAACCAATTTAGGGCAATGAATGGCAAAAAACGTTGGGCAGCGAACCGGGTTCCTCCCGATGGTCACTGAAGTGAGCAGCAATTGTTGATGCAAGATTCCTTGAACAACGCGCCAGCCGACGTCGCGGTGATCGAACCGGTCGTGCCGCGGAACGATGCTTCGACGGCCAGACCGGCTGTCGGTGCCTGCTTCCACTGCGGCCTGGCCTGCGCTGGCGGCTCGTTCGCGCTCGGCGAGAAATCGTTCTGCTGCCAGGGCTGTCGCACGGTTTTTGAACTGCTCACGGAGAACGGCCTCGAAAATTATTATCAGCTCAGCGAGACGGCCGGCGTGCGCGTGAAGCAGGTCGCCAGCGCGGATCAATTCAAGTTCCTCGACGAACCCGCCGTGCGCGAGCGCCTGGTCGATTTCGCCAACGACCGCCTCACCAAGGTCACGCTGCACATCCCGGCGATTCATTGCATCGCATGCGTCTGGCTGCTGGAAAATCTTTTCCGGCTCAAGCCCGGCATCGGGCAGACGCAGGTCAATTTCCCGCGCAAGGAAGTCTCGATTACGTTCGAGAACGGGAAGCTCAAGCTCAGCGAAGTCGTGGGACTGCTCGCCTCGCTCGGCTACGAGCCGGAGCTGAAGTTCTCCGATCTGCATTCCGCCCGCGGCAGCAAGACGCCGCGCCGGCTCTGGCTGCAACTCGGCCTCGCGGGCTTCGCGTTCGGCAACATCATGCTCTTCAGCCTGTCGGCGTATCTCGGGCTGGACAGCGCGAACGGCCCGGCGTTCCGCAAGTTGATGGGCTGGTTCAGTCTCGTGCTCGCCACGCCGGTGTTCTTCTACAGCGCGGCGGATTACTGGCGCGCCGCGTGGGTGAGCCTGCGCCAGAAGCTGCTGACCATCGACGTGCCGATCGCGGCGGGCATCGTCGCTATCTATGCGCAGAGCCTGTACGAAGTGCTCACCGGCCACGGTGAAGGTTACTTCGATTCGCTCACCGGACTACTGTTCTTCCTGCTATGCGGAAAATTGTTTCAACAGAAAACCTACGACCGGCTCGCGTTTGACCGTGATTACCGTTCGTTCTTCCCGCTGTCAGTAACCCGTCTTCGCAGGAGCCGACGTGAGGAGGCTCTGACTTTTCAATCTGAAATCCGAAATCTGAAATCCGAAATCAGCGAGGAACGCGTCTCCCTCTCGCAACTCGCGCTCGGTGATCGCCTCATCCTCCGCAACGGCGAGTTGATTCCCGCCGACGCCCGGCTGGTTGATGGCCCGGCGCTCATCGACTACAGCTTCGTCACCGGAGAATCCGAACCGGTGGAGAAGAAGCCGGGCGATTATCTCTACGCCGGCGGACGCCAGATCGGCGGCGCCATCGAAGTCGAAATGGTGAAGGCTGTTTCGCAAAGCTACCTCACGTCGCTTTGGAACCAGGACGCGTTCCGCAAAGACAAGGCCGACACGCTCGACAACCTCACCAATCGCTACAGCCAGCGCTTCACCAAGCTGGTGCTCGTCATCGCGATCGGTTCCGCGGCGTATTGGGCGTTCGCCGATGCCTCACGCGCGGTGAAGGCGTTTACCTCCGTGCTCATCGTCGCTTGCCCATGCGCGCTTGCGCTGGCCGCACCGTTCGCACTCGGAACCGCCGTGCGCCTGCTGGGTGGCCGGAAGATTTTCCTGAAGAACGCGCATGTCGTCGAAACGCTGGCGAAGGTGGACGCCGTGGTCTTCGACAAGACCGGCACATTGACTGCCGCAGGCGCGGGTTCAGTGACGTGGGAAGGAGTGGCACCAAACGAAGTCTCATTAGCACCCGGCTTCAGCCGGGTGTCCGGGATGGGTGATTTGTCGAAAACCGTTTCAACGGTTTTGGCCCATCGGCGAGAAACCGATGAATCGGTTTCCGCATCTCGCCTGCTCTCCACCGGGCTGAAGCCCGGTGCTAATGAGAACTCAAGCAGCGCACGCGTTGGAGATTTGTCGGAAGCCGAGGAACGCTGGCTTTATTCGATGACGCGGCATTCGACGCATCCGCTCGCCGTGCGCGTTGGTGATGCCATCGCGCGCGAGCATTTCCCTGACATGGTGCGTTCGTTCCTCGAAACCGCCGGCTGCGGCATGGAAGGCAGCGTGGCGGGAAACGAGATTTGGATGGGCTCGCAGGCGTGGCTCGAATCGCGTGGGGCGAGTGTGAGGGAAGTTGGTCCGCCCTCACCCCGGCCCTCTCCCCCAGGAGAGGGTGCGCGAATCGAGTCGCCGGCAGACTCCGCGTCTTTCGCCGCGCTCAATGATGATTCGTCTGCGGAAAGCGGTGGTCGTGTGTCTCATACCGTGATCGCGCTCCCTCTCCCTGGGGGAGAGGGCTGGGGTGAGGGCGGGCGTTCTTTCAACACATCTCAAGGCTCCGCCGTCCACGTCGCCATCAACGGCATGTATCGCGGCTGTTTCCATCTCGCCAGCGCGCTGCGGCCGGACGCCGACAAGCTCATCGGCCAGCTTTCCAACGACTACGAGCTTGCGCTCCTCAGCGGCGATAACGCGAAGGAACGCGAACGTTTCGCGAACGTGTTCGGCGCGAACGCTCATCTGCACTTCAACCAAAGCCCGCTGAACAAGCTCGGCTTCATCCGCGAGCTTCAGCAGCGCGGGCGCACGGTGATGATGGTCGGCGACGGCTTGAACGACGCCGGTGCTCTCCAGCAAAGCGATGTCGGCGTGGCGGTCGTCGAGAACGTCAGCGCGTTTTCGCCCGCGAGCGATGTCATCGCGGCGTCGAGCACGGTGCCGAGACTTGGCGCGGTGTTGAAGTTTGCGAAGGACACCGTGCGCGTGGTGCGCGCGGCGTTTCTGGTGTCGGCGGCTTACAATGTCATCGGCGTCGCCATCGCGGCGTCGGGCCGTTTGTCGCCGGTGGTGTGTGCGGTGTTGATGCCGCTGAGCAGCGTCACGGTGGTGGCGTTCGCGTGTGGCGCGACGACGTGGGCGCTGCGTCATGGCAAGCGCGGTAAATCTTTCGCAAAGGATGTTGAGTCCATGAAGTCGTCGGTGAAGTACGAAGGGGCGTCGGCATGAGCGTAATCCTCATTCTCATTCCATTGAGCATTCTTTTTGCGGTGGCATTCCTTGCCGCCTTCGTCTGGGCCGTACGCTCGGGGCAGTACGAGGACACCTGCACGCCCTCAATGCGCGTGCTGGCGGATGAACCGATGAGCGTCGGAATGCGCCCGTCCCCGGGCGCAGAATCGTCCGGTCGTCCGCCGTCATCCAATCGTTCCAACGCTTTCGTGCCTTCTCACGTTTCTGCGCCCGGGGACGGGCGCACTCCGTTGGCGAATCCGCGCCGGTCGTCCGTGATGAACATTTTCCCAAACAACAAGAAAGCGAACAACGATGAACCTTGAAACATTCAAATACGACAACCGCATCGTCCGCGCCTTTGCCATAGCCACGATCATTTTTGGCCTGGTCGGTTTCAGCGCGGGACTGCTGATTGCCTGCCAGCTCTTCTGGCCGGAATTGAATCTCAACCTGCAGTTCACCACCTTCGGTCGTCTCCGTCCGCTGCACACCAACGCGGTCGTCTTTGCGTTCGTGGGCAACGGCATGTTCATGGGCATCTACTACTCGCTCCAGCGGCTCTGCAAGGCGCGCATGTTCAGCGACACGTTGAGCTGGATCAACTTCTGGGGCTGGCAGGCGATCATCGTCGCCGCCGCGGTGACGCTGCCGCTGGGCTTCACGACGAGCAAGGAATACGCCGAGCTGGAATGGCCGATCGACATCGCCATCGCGCTCATCTGGGTGGTGTTCGCGATCAACGTCTTCGGCACCATCATCAAGCGCCGCGAGAAACACATCTACGTCGCCATCTGGTTCTACATCTCCACGGTGCTCACGATCGCGATGCTGCACATCGTGAACTCGATGGAAATGCCGGCGAGCCTGTTCAAGAGCTACTCGATGTATGCCGGCGTGCAGGACGCGCTGGTGCAGTGGTGGTATGGCCACAACGCCGTGGCGTTCTTCCTGACCACGCCGTATCTCGGCCTGATGTATTACTTCCTGCCGAAGGCGGCGGATCGGCCGGTGTTCAGCTACCGGCTGTCGATCATCCACTTCTGGGCCCTCATCTTCATCTACATCTGGGCCGGCCCGCACCACCTGCTTTACTCGTCGCTGCCGGACTGGGCGCAATCGCTCGGCATGGTGTTCTCGATCATGCTCGTGGCCCCGAGCTGGGGCGGCATGTTGAACGGCCTGCTCACGCTGCGCGGCGCGTGGCACAAGCTGCGCGAGGAGCCGATGCTCAAGTTCATGGTCGTGGCGCTCACCGCCTACGGCATGGCGACGCTCGAAGGCCCTCTGCTTTCGATCAAGTCCGTCAACTCGCTCTCGCATTACACGGACTGGACCATCGCGCACGTCCACACCGGCGCGCTCGGCTGGAACGGCTTCCTCACCTTCAGCCTGCTCTACTGGCTCTTCCCGCGCCTCTACAATACCAGGCTCTATTCGCTCAAGCTGGCCAACTGGCATTTCTGGGTCGGCATCCTCGGCATGATGTTCTACGTCGTCCCGATGTATTGGGCGGGCGTGGCGCAGGGGCTGATGTGGAAGCAGTTCACCAGCGAGGGCTTCATGCAGTATCCGAACTTCCTGGAAACCGTGATCCAGCTCTTCCCCATGTATCGCCTGCGCGCCATCGGCGGCACGCTCTACATCCTCGGCGCAGTCATCATGACCTACAACCTCTGGCGCACGGCCAGGCAGGGCCAGTTCGTGCCCGAAGTCGAGGTGCAGGCGCCGCCGATGGAGAAGGCCGCGCACCACGATCCCGACGCGAAGATCGGCTGGGGCCACCGCGTGCTCGAAGGCAAGCCGATGCTGCTCGCCGCGCTGTCGCTGGTGGCCGTGGTCATCGGCGGCCTCATCGAGTTCGTGCCGATGTGGGTCATCAAGGAAAACGTCCCCACCATCTCCAGCGTGAAGCCCTACACGCCGCTCGAAGTGCTCGGGCGCGACATCTACATCCGCGAAGGCTGCGTGGGCTGCCACTCGCAGATGATCCGCCCGTTCCGCAGCGAGACCGAGCGTTACGGCGAATACTCCAAGGCCGGCGAATACGTTTACG